>JANNLW010000294.1:0-8903 GCA_031397145.1 Sphingomonadales bacterium
AACGCTACGCCAAATACTGGAGAACTGGGGCAGCAACGCCGCAGAACTCGCGCAAGAGGCTGTCAAAGCCAAGCTCAACAAGGCTAACTAGAATGACCGGAACGCCTAGACCCTTCACGATCGACACTCCCCAGTCCCAGCTAGGCGACCTGCAAGCCCGCCTCGCCCTTGCCCGCTACCCTGAAAAGGAAATCGTCGACGATTGGGATCAGGGCATTCCGCTCGCCTACGTGCAGGAGGTCGCAGCCTATTGGGCGAAGGATTATGACTGGCGGCGCTGCGAGGCCGCGCTCAACGCGCTGTCCAATTTCCTGATCGAGATTGACGGGCTCGACATTCATTTCATCCATATTCGTTCGCCCAACCCAAATGCGCGACCGATCATACTGACCCACGGCTGGCCGGGATCGGTGCTGGAATTCATCAACGTGATCGGGCCGCTGTCCGAGGATTTTCACCTCGTGATCCCGTCGCTACCCGGCTATGCGTTCTCGGGAAAACCGACAAAGCCGGGCTGGAGCGTCGAACAGATCGGCCGGGCCTGGAACAAGCTGATGCTCGCGCTCGGCTATGAACGCTATTTCGCGCAAGGGGGCGATTGGGGATCGGCCGTGACCTGCGCGATCGGAGCGCAGAATCTTGGGAATTGTGCCGGCATCCATATCAACATGATCGTCGGGCGCCCGCCTGCCGACATGATGTCCGACCTGACGGATTTCGAGAAGGCTGCCCTTGCCCGCATGAAATGGTATCAGGAAAAGGACACCGGCTATTCGATCGAGCAGGCCACCCGGCCACAAACAATTGGCTATGGATTGGCCGATTCTCCTGTCGGGCAAATGGCGTGGATCCTCGAAAAGTTCCACGGCTGGGCCGATTGCGACGGCCATCCCGAAAATGTGTTCAGCCGCGATCACCTTCTCGACAATGTGATGCTCTACTGGCTCAACAACGCCGCGGCCTCTTCCGCGCGGCTCTACTGGCACAGCTTTCGCTCCTTTGCTTCGGGCGACATATTGATCCCGACCGGATGCAGCCTGTTGCCGCAAGAAATCATGCGCCTGTCGCGCCGCTGGGCCGAAAGCCGCTACAAGCAGATCGTCTACTGGAATGAATTGCCCAAGGGCGGCCATTTTGCGGCGATGGAACAACCGGAACTGTTTGTGCGGGAGTTGCGGGCATGCTTTAACGCAATGAGCCTTTAGCACTTCAGGGGGATCGGGTGCCACGTTCGCTATTCATCTATGCGCTGATCTACGGCGGCCTCGTGTGCATGGCGGGCGTGCTGGGTACCAAGATTGTGGCGATCGGGCCGCTCACTGTCGAGGCCGGCATCTTTGCTTTTCTCCAGCTCGTCGTCCTTTCAAGCGCCGTCTCGGAGCTTCATGGCGCCGAAACGGCTCAAAAGCTGGTGCGATACGGATTTATTCCGCTGATCCTTTCAGCACTTCTCATCCAGCTGGTCATCGCCCTGCCTCCAGCAGGTTTCTGGACCCAGCAGGAGGCTTTTGCAGGAATATTGGGCCAGGGCTCCCGGTTGATGTTTGCCGGGCTGATTTCCTATGGCATCTCGCAGACGCTCAATGTCATGCTGTTCAACGCGCTGCGCGAAGGGACGGGCAGGATGGTCTGGCTGCGCGGGATGATCGCAGCGGTCGCCAGCCAGATCGTCGATACCGGGCTTTTCCTGACGATCGCATTTCTGGGCGTGTTGCCGCTCATGCCATTGCTCGTTTCAGGTATAACCGCGAAAGTCATACTTTCGATCCTCATGGTCCCGCCGCTGATCCAGCTTGCTGTCAACCTCGGCCGAAAGCTTGACCGCGCGGGTTCAACCGCATAGCGGCGCGCATCAGCATGAGCAGACAGGAACCCGATCAATCCGCGCTCGCCAAGGCGGAGGTGCTGACAGAGGCGCTGCCCTATATGCAGCGCTATGCAGGCGCGACATTCGTCATCAAATATGGTGGGCACGCGATGGGCGACGCGCAGGCCGCGCGCGACTTCGCAGACGATGTCGTGCTGATGAAGGCTGTCGGCATCAACCCGATCGTCGTGCATGGCGGCGGCCCCCAGATCGGAGCGATGCTCAAGAAGCTCGGGGTCGAATCGAGTTTTGTCGATGGCCTGCGCGTAACGGATTCGGAAACCGCCAGGATCGCCGAAATGGTGCTTTCGGGGGCGATCAACAAGGAAATCGTCTCCTGGATCGCGGCTGCGGGGGGCAAGGCGGTAGGGATTTCGGGAAAGGATGGCGGTTTCGTCATTGCCGAAAAGGTTGAACGCACGACGCGCGACCCGGAAAGCAACATCGAACGCGTTGTCGATCTTGGCTTTGTTGGCGAACCGAAGACGGTCGACCGAACCATCCTCGACACAATCTCCGCCGCTGGAATGATCCCGGTCGTCGCCCCGATTGGCGTGGGCATGGACGGCCATACTTACAATATCAACGCTGACACGATGGCCGGCGCTGTCGCCGCGGCAATGTCTGCGGACAGGCTTTTCCTGCTTACCGATGTTTCCGGTGTGCTCGACAAGGACGGGTCGCTTCTGACCGATCTCGATCCGGCCAAGATCATTGCCTTGCGTGCGAATGGCACGATCACCGGAGGGATGATCCCCAAGCTCGAGACCTGCATCACCGCAGTCGAGGCCGGGGTTGATGCCGCTGTCATTCTTGACGGACGTGTTCCGCATGCCATGTTGGTGGAAATTTTCACGAAGAGCGGCGCTGGCACGCTGGTTCATCGCTGACTCTTGAAGGAGACTGAAATTGGCCACAATGCTTCTGGGGATTACAGACTATCTCCTCTATCTTCTGGGGATTGTCATTGTCGTCCAGTTCGTGATGTCGATCCTGATCTCGTTCAACGTGATCAACACCTATAACGAATTCGTCCGCACCGTCTGGCAGGCGCTCGAGAAGATGACAGAGCCACTCTATCGACCGATCCGCAAGATCCTGCCCGATTTCGGTGCAATCGATTTTTCACCGATGGTGGTGATCATCCTGATCACGATCAGCCGGTCCTATGTCCTCCCGGCCATCGCAAACGCGGCTTACTAAGCTAACCGCCGCACTGTGCGCGGTGAAGCAGTTTCTGGTCCGCCAACACCAAAGCCATCATAGCCTCGACCACAGGGGTTCCGCGAATGCCGACACAGGGGTCGTGGCGGCCCTTTGTGACAATCTCGGTTGCTTCGCCTTCGCGGGTGATCGTTTCGACAGGGGTCAGGATCGAACTGGTCGGCTTGAACGCAACACGCACGACAACAGGCTGGCCGGTCGAAATACCACCGGCGATCCCGCCCGAATTGTTGGCAAGAAACTCTGGCGCGTTGGACCCGGGCCGCATCGCATCGGCATTCTCCTCACCGCGCAAACGGGCAGCGGCAAAGCCGGCCCCGATCTCGACACCCTTGGTTGCATTGATTGACATCATCGCTGCGGCCAATTCGCTGTCGAGCTTGGCATAAAGGGGCGCACCCCACCCCGCCGGCACGCCACGCGAAACGCATTCGATGACCGCGCCAAGCGATGACCCGGCCTTGCGCGACTCATCGAGCAGTTTCTCCCATCGCCCTGCCGCCGCTTCGTCCGGACAGAAGAATGGGTTCTTGCGAATTTGTGCAGCTTCGAAATTGTCGCGATCGATCGCATCGCCACCAATCTCCACGACATAGGCATGCAGTTCGACTTCGGGAATCACCAGCCGCGCCACCGCGCCAGCCGCAACCCTTGCCGCCGTCTCGCGCGCCGAGCTCCGACCCCCGCCGCGATAGTCGCGAAACCCGTATTTGGCGTCATAGCTATAGTCGGCATGGCCGGGGCGGTAGGCTTTGGCGACTTCGGAATAATCCTTCGGCCGCTGATCGACATTCTCGATCATCAGGCTGATCGGGGTGCCTGTCGTGCGGCCCTCGAACACGCCCGACAGGATCTTCACGGCATCCGGTTCTTGCCGCTGTGTCGTGTATTTCGACTGGCCCGGACGACGCCGGTCGAGGAAGGGCTGGATATCGGCTTCGCTCAAGGGAAGCCCCGGCGGACAACCATCGACCACCGCACCCAACGCTGGCCCATGGCTTTCCCCCCAGGTGGAGAAGCGAAAGACATGGCCGAAACTGTTGAAGCTCATCTAACTCGATCTCGCAAATGCAGGCGCATAGTCCGCGCGGCCTCTTTCGGGCAGCGGGAGCGCGCTGTCCAGAGCAAGCGCCATGAAATGCGGCCCGGCATAGGGCGACTCATAGGGCGCGGCCGTTTCGATGCGGAAGCCAAAGCGAGGATAGTAATTCGGATGGCCAAGCACGAAGCACAGGCGGATGCCCAACGCGGGAAGCTGGGCCAGGCCATCCCGGACAAGCGCCGAGCCGATGCCGAGCCCCTGATAGGAAGGCAGCACACCGACCGGCGCAAGGCCCGCCGCGGCAACAGGCTTGCCGTCGGCCGTCACCG
The DNA here is from genome assembly GCA_031397145.1 of Sphingomonadales bacterium. Taxonomy (GTDB): domain Bacteria; phylum Pseudomonadota; class Alphaproteobacteria; order Sphingomonadales; family Sphingomonadaceae; genus Aquisediminimonas. The sequence continues at coordinate 4,463 of JANNLW010000294.1, forward strand.
TCATCCGGCTGAACAAAACATGGCCGACCCGCGCGCCCTCAATACCCGCCACAAGCGAAACAAGAGCATCGCCATCGGTTTCCAGCATACGCACCAGCCTTACTTCGGCATCGCCGCCAAAGGCTGCCATATGGATCGCGTCAATCCCGGCAGCGTCTGCAGGCGTTGCGTTTCGGCTCAGCATTCAGACAAGCGCGATGTCGGGGGCGTCTTCGGCCTTCATGCCGATGACGTGGTATCCGGCGTCGACATGGTGCGTTTCCCCGGTCACGCCGGCCGACAGGTCGGACAGCAGATAAAGCCCGGCACCACCAACATCCTCGATCGTGATATTGCGCTTGAGCGGACTATTATATTCGTTCCACTTCATGATGTGGCGGAAATCGCCGATCCCCGAAGCGGCCAGCGTCTTGACCGGCCCGGCCGAGATCGCGTTCACCCGGATATTGTTGCGGCCGAGATCGACCGCGAGATATTTTACGCTCGTCTCAAGGGCGGCCTTTGCGACGCCCATCACATTGTAGTGCGGGATCACTTTTTCTGCGCCGTAATAGCTCAGCGTCAGCAGCGCGCCGCCATTTGGCATCATCGCCGACGCCCGCTTTGCAACAGCCACGAAGCTGTAGACGCTTATGTTCATCGTCATCAGAAAATTTTCGAGGCTGGTATCGACATAGCCGCCGCGCAATTCGTTCTTGTCTGAAAAGCCGATTGCATGGACGGCGAAATCGATCGTCGGCCATTTCGCGGCCAGCGTCTCGAACGTTGTATCGAGTGCGGCCATGTCTCCCACGTCACAATCGATCAGGAAATCGCTGCCGAGCTGTTCCGCCAGCGGGCGGACGCGTTTTTCCAGCGCCTCTCCCTGATAGGAAAAGGCCAGCTCCGCGCCTTCGGCGTGCAGTTTCTGCGCGATTCCCCAAGCGAGGCTGCGATCATTGGCGAGGCCCATGATCAGCCCACGCTTGCCCTTCATGTATCCAGCCACTTGGCCTCCACGAGTTCGTCCAACATTCTATGGTCCTTTAGCGGATGGTTGCCTGGGTTTGCCAGCGCCGCGTTGATATGGGCCGCAATCACAAGTCCATAACCGACCAGCCAGAAGAACAACATAGCCACCATCACCCCGGCAAGACCGCCATAGGTCAGCGTATAACCGCCAAAAAGGCCAAGGGCCTTGGGAAGCAGCAGGAGCGCCACATACCACCAGAGGGTCACGAACAAGGCGCCGGGCCACTTGGGATATCCTCGCCCCCGATATTGGCGCGGGGCCAGTGACCAGAACAGCAGATAGCCCGAGAAAAAGGTCATCAGGATCGGAACGAACCGTGTGCTGGCGATCCTGTCGGCAACCGGGCCCGCTGCTGGCAGGAAGCGCATGATCACTTCTTCGGCTGTGGTCAGAATGATCTGGATCGAAAACGCGGTAATCAACATTCCCACGGCCACCACAATAATCACGACCCCAATCAGCCGGTATTGCCAGAAGGGGCGATCATATTCGGTCCCATAGGCGCGGCGCAGGATTTCCCGAATCGTCTCGATAAAACTGCCGACCGTCCAGACGCCAATTGCTGCGCCGAACCACAACAAGGGACCCGTCCGAAGTGAAAGGACCTGCGCGGCTGTTGCCTCGATCATCGCGCCGACAGAAGGTGGAAAGGCCCTCACGATCGAATGCACCGCAGCCAGATTTTCCTCAGGTCTGCCGAGCAGTTGCGCAGCGGCCGAGAGGATGATGAAAAACGGAAACATCGCCAGCAATGTCAGATAGGCAAGATTTCCGGCATGGATGAATCCATCATTGTATACGCCTACGACCGTCCGGCGCAGAAACTCAAAAACACGCGATCCCGGACCGATATGGCTGAGCAATCCCTTCCGGTGGGGATGGGCGTCTGGATGAACCCGCCGCGCTTCGGGCGATTCGGGCGATACGTCACGCACTAGGCCAGATTCGCGCGGAGATTGCGACGATCCTCCCAACCTTCCACGAAGCTATTGAGCGCCGGGTCGTCACCGGGAATGTCAATCATCAGTGTGACCAGCTGATCTCCCCGGACACCGGTCTTGGATGAAAAGCCTCGCCCCTTCAGACGCAAGACCTTTCCGGACGTCGACCCCTTGGGAATGTTGAGCATCACAGCTCCTTCAACTGTCGGCACTTTGATCGGTCCGCCTGCCAACGCCTCTTTCAAGGTCACCGGCAAGTCGAGCCGGACGTTATCCTCATCTCTGATGAATTTGCGATGGGCGCGTACTTCGATCGTGACGATGGCATCGCCGGCACCACCAGGCCCCGGCTGACCCTTGCCCGAAAGCTTCATCTGCGTGCCTGTCTCTACCCCGGCAGGCAATTTGAGGTCGATCGTCTTACCGTCCTGCAAAGTGATTCGCTGCGGCGCAAGGGTGGCTGCATCCTCGAACGAGACTGCAAGCCGATAGGCCACATTCGCGCCCTTGGGCGGAGGAGCAGATCGCCCCCCAAACCCGCTAAAACCCCCGCCGGCGCCACGCGCACGAGCGCCGCCGAACAGACCTTCGAAGATATCCCCGAGATCGGCCGCCGCCGCATCGCCAAAGCCACCCTGGAATCCACCCGAACCGCCGCGAGATCCGCCCTGCTGACCGCCAAAACCTGCAAAGGGGTTGGCGGGATTTCCCTGATCGTCGATTTCGCCGCGATCAAACTGTGCCCGCTTATCCTTATCAGACAACAGGTCATAAGCGCTCGTTACCTGAGCAAAGCGTTCCGTCGCCTTGGGATTGTTCTGGTTCGTATCGGGATGAAGCTCCTTGGCGAGCTTGCGATACGCCTTTTTAATATCGGCTTCGGTTGCTCCGCGCGCCACGCCCAAGGTTGAATAAGGATCTGCCATTTGCCTTAGCTAGTGATTGGGTAGGGACACGGCAAGATTTCAGGCCTTGTCGGACGTTAATTGCTCATGATGCCTGATCACCTCATCGATTACGAAGCGCAGGAACTTCTCTGTAAAATCAGGATCCAGATCAGCCTCTGCAGCCAGTTTGCGCAGCCGCGCGATCTGCAATTCCTCGCGTGCCGGATCAGCTGGCGGCATCGCATTTTCGGCCTTGTAGCGCCCGACCGCCTGCGTCACCTTGAAGCGCTCGGCGAGCATATGGACCAAAGCCGCATCGATATTGTCGATACTCTGGCGAAACTGCTGTAACGGATCAGGTGTCATAGAACGAAGTTCTTGTTCGCAAATGATGATCGATGCAAGCGTCAACACCGGCTTTGCACTTGCGCCGTTATCACTTGCTCGCCAGAGGAGTCGCCATCATGACTGCAACGCTTCATCGCATCGGACAGCACAGGCAGCCTTCGCTTGACCCGATAATCAATCTGGTTGCTGCAGAGATGAACCAGGTCAATGCCGTGATCCTCGAACGGATGCAGTCCCAGATTCCCCTGATCCCGGAATTGGCGGGACACCTGATCGCCGGCGGTGGAAAGCGGATGCGGCCGATGTTGACACTCGCCACGGCCCGGTTGCTCGACTATTCCGGCACGCGACACCACAAACTCGCAGCAACAGTGGAGTTCATTCATACAGCGACCCTTCTCCACGATGACGTCGTGGACGGATCGGATATGCGACGCGGACGACGCACTGCCAACATTATATGGGGAAATCCAGCAAGCGTTCTTGTTGGAGATTTCCTTTTCAGCCGAGCCTTCGAATTGATGGTTGAGGATGGCAGCCTGAAGGTGCTGAAGATCCTGTCGAGCGCGTCGGCGGTAATTGCCGAGGGCGAGGTCAACCAGTTGACCGCACAGCGCCAGATCACGACCGGCGAAGACAAATATCTCGATATAATCGGCGCCAAGACTGCCGCACTTTTTGCCGCTGCCTGCCGAATTTCGGCAGTCGTCGCGGAACGGGACGAAGCGACCGAGGAAGCGCTGGACAGTTTTGGGCGCAATCTCGGCATCGCCTTCCAGCTTGTCGATGACGCGATCGATTTTGCCTCGGACACCGAAACGATGGGCAAGGGCGTCGGCGACGATTTTCGTGATGGTAAGGTGACTTTGCCTGTTATCCTGGCCTATGCGCGGGGTGGCGCAGACGAAAAGGCGTTTTGGCAGGCAGCGATGGAAGGGCGACGGGTATCCGACGCCGATCTTGCGCATGCCAAGAACCTCCTGGCCGAAACCCGCGCGATCGACGACACGCTGATCCGGGCGCGCCACTATGGGCAACGCGCAATCGACGCACTCGGTCCATTCCCGATGGGTGCCGCCAAGAATGCCCTGATCGAGGCAGTCGAGTTTGCCATTGCCCGGGCTTATTGAAACGCTTCCTGTTCATGATGTCATGCCGGCGCTTCTTGCGCACCTGTGCGAGCGGCGCAACGCGGTCCTGATTGCGCCGCCGGGTGCAGGCAAGACGACTGCCGTTGCCCCCGCGCTGCTTTC
>JANNLW010000187.1:0-1535 GCA_031397145.1 Sphingomonadales bacterium
CGAGAATGTAATCCGTCTCGTCGGCGGTCAGTTTCGATGAAATGCAGACATAGTGGAGGCCCGAGCGCTGCGCACCCCAGGTCAAGCCATAATAGTCGGGCGAGTTATCGAGCATCAGGGCGATGACATCTCCGATCTGCAGTCCGCGCGAACGAAAGAAGTGCGCGGCTCGGTTGGAGGCTTCATCCAACTCGCGATAGGTTCGTACCTCGCCGGTTTCCGCGATGATGACCGCCGGCTTGTCGGGATGGGTCTGCGCATGAACGCTGGGATGCATATTGCTTTCAACTCCTTTTTCCGGCCGTGCGAATCTACCGTCCGCATGGCCCTTGCCGAAACGATAATCGCGCAACCCGTTGCAGACCAGTACCTATCGTGGCTAGGGGATTCTGCATGAACGAAGCACCTCCCGAACCATTTGATCCGATGGATCACGCATTCGACCCCATACAACTCATCAAGTTGATGAGCCGCAACGGCCATAATCGCCTGATCGGGGTCCGCTACAACGCTCATGGCGATGATTGGGCAGAGCTTTGCCTTCCGTATAACGATAGCTTGGTGAGCGATGCGGAAACCGGCATCCTTGCTTCTGGCCCAATCTTCACAATGATGGACATGGCAACATCGATGTCGATCTGGCTTTCACGTGGCTATTTCCAGCCCCAGGCTACGCTCGATCTCAGAGTTGATTATCTTCGTCCCGCCGAGCCGGGCAAGGATGTGATTGGCCGAGGCGAATGCTATCGCATCACGAAATCAATCGCCTTCGTCCGCGGGCAGGCACATGACGGCGATCCGTCGCGCCCTGTGGCGCATGTTGCGGGCACCTACATGTTCACGGCTGGAGCATGACCGCCTTTCGGTCCCCCTATGCCCAGACCATGGGCTTCACGTCGGAACGCGATGCCGATGGGCGCCTCGTGCTGTTGATGGACTATGAATTCAACAAGATGGGCAGACCTGGTTTTCTGCACGGCGGAGCCATCGCCGGCATGCTGGAGGCCGCGGGATACGCAACATTGGCTGACGCCCTTGGTCCGGAAGACCCGGCGCGGATCAAGCCAGTCAACGTCACAGTCAATTATCTGCGCGGTGGCCGCGACGCCGTAACCCGCGCGCGCGCCACAATTCAGCGACTGGGGCGACGTATCGCCAATCTGGAAGTGATCGCTTGGCAGGATGATCCGGAGCACCCGATCGCCATTGCACAAATGAACCTGCTGTTGGCGCGGGACTAGCGGCAGTCACTCTATTCAGCTGCCACCGGCAGTTCGTGCTCCTTCCAGACCAGCACTGGCTTTCGCGCGGCGAGCGTCTCGTCAAGCCGCCGCCGCGGCGCGAAATGCGGTGCAGTCTTGAGCACGGGATCGCCCTGCTTGGCCCTCAATGCGACAGATCTGAGCGCACCGATAAACTGATCGAGCGTTGCCTTGCTTTCAGTCTCGGTAGGCTCGATCAACATAGCGCCGTGGACCACAAGCGGAAAATAGACGGTCATCGGATGATAGCCCTCGTCGATCATCCCCTTGGCG
>JANNLW010000188.1:0-12267 GCA_031397145.1 Sphingomonadales bacterium
GTTCCGCCTCAAATATCATGACCCAACCAAGCTGGCCGGATTCAATTTTCCAACGCCGACCCGGTATACTTTGGTGTTTACCGAATGATATGGTTTTTGCCGCATTAGGGGTTTGTGTGAGTTGCGCCGCTTTGCAATTGGCCTCTATAGTGACGGGCAGCGGCTGAATCGGGGGAAAGCATTTGGCGGATCAATTGCAACGCGTTGCGGCCGGCGCATTATCAGGTGGCATCGCAGGTCACGACGGCGCGACGCCTGCCGTGTCGATCGTAATTCCCGCCTACAATGAACAGGATGCAGTCGGTGTGACGATCGAAAGCGTTCGCCAGATCCTCGACGCAGCCGGTATTTCGCATGAGATTATTGTGGTCAACGACGGATCCAAGGACGACACTTTGGCGCGCGCGCGCGCCACTGGTGTCCACGTCGTCAACTTTCCACACAACGGGGGCTATGGCCGGGCGCTGAAAGCTGGGATCGCGGTTAGCACGGCGCCGCTTGTTGCGATTCTGGACGCGGATGGCACTTATCCGGCGTCATACTTGCCGGAAATGATCGCAATGATGGCTTACAACGACATGGTTGTCGGCGATCGCGGGGCAGCGATGAAGGGCGTACCGATGATCCGCCGACCTGCCAAGTGGGCGCTCAACGGACTTGCCAGCTTGCTTGCGCAGCATGAGATCACCGATCTCAACTCGGGACTTCGCGTCTTCCGTCGCGGTCCACTCGAACAATTTGTGCCCCTCCTGCCTGACGCATTTTCATTCACCACGACGGTTACTTTGTGCATGCTTGCGTCCGGGAAGCGCGTCTCCTACTTGCCGATCGTCTATGGCAAACGCGTAGGCCAGTCGAAGATCCGCGCAAGCGATTTTGGCCGGTTCATGTTTCTGGTCTTTCGCCTAACCGTTTACTTCCAGCCGCTCAGGGTGTTCCTGCCTGCCGGGATGTTGTTGTTTGTGATGGGGTTCGCAAAGGCAATGTATGACGTCTATATAGACAATCTCTCGGAAACGGCCGTACTCGGATTGCTTGGGGCAGTACTATTATGGGCGCTCGGGTTGCTGGCCGACATGATCGCGCGTCTGCATCTACGACCGCCTGCAGATCCCGCTGAAAAGTGAACGCCACACGCTCGTCGGGGTGGGCGCACACGCGCGGGTTGCCAATGATCTGGCTCGTTCGCGTCGGTGTCAGCGCAGCGATGCTCACGCTGATCTTCACCTTTGTGCCGTTCGCCAGCGTATGGGCCGCCGCACGCCAATTTTCGCCCGGGCTCTGGCTGGCAGCACTCGGCCTGTTCATTGCTGGCCATGCTGCCGCTGCTGCAAAATGGCGCTTGCTGATCGGGGGAGGCGTTTCCTACCGTCAGGCATTTCGTGCGCATCTGGCAGGGTTAGCGGCTAATCTGGCACTTCCCGGGGTTGCAGGCGGCGATGTCGTCCGAGCCGGGCTTGTCATGAACATGGCCCGCGACAAGGGCAAGCTGGCTGTGGGATCGCTGGCCGACAGACTGCTTGATACACTGGGATTGCTCCTGATCGCGCTTGCCGGCGCCTATGTCGCCTGGCGCCCGGAGATGAGTGCAGGATTTGGATGGGGCTGGATTTTTCTTTTGGCCTTTGCCCTTGCATCTGGAGCCTTTCTTGCGATGCCGGCGCTCGACCGACTCCTCAGGCGGCGGGAAGTTACTGGAAAGGTCGCCAGAGTCATTGGCAAGATGGTCAGTGCGGCAGCGGAACTTACCCAGCAACCCGTGCGTTTGCTCGTTTGTCTGGGAATTTCGATGATGGTTCAGTGCCTGTTTGTTGGGATCAACATAGCCTTTGCGCAGGCGGCACAGGTTGACGCACCGATTGCAGCCTGGTTTTTCGCTTGGACAAGCGCGAAGATCATCGCGATTGCACCGATTAGTCTTGGCGGACTGGGAGTGCGCGAGGCTAGCATGGCAGGCCTTCTCAGGCCGTTCGGCGCTGATCCGGGTCAGGTTGTGGCGATCGGGCTGATCTGGCAATCAGTACTCTATGCAAGCGGTGCGATCGGCTTCCTCGTCCAGCTTCGTCGTCCGGCATCCGATACCTCGACCGCGGAGAGTTCACGATGAGTCGTGTTGTTGTGCTTGGTGCTGGCCCCGCCGGAGTTGGTGCGGGTTTGATGCTTGCGCAGAGCGGCAAGGCCAGTGTGACTGTCCTCGAGCGCGCGCCGCGCGTCGGTGGGAATTCGGGCAGTTTCATCATCGACGGCATCCACTGTGACTTTGGAAGCCACAGGCTCCATCCGGCAAGCGAACCACATATCCTGAAGCTGATTCAAGATGCGGTCGGGCCGGATTTGCTCTGGCGGCCCCGCCATGGACGCATCCGGCTCAAGGGTCGATGGATTCACTTCCCGCTCAAACCCGTCGACCTTCTGCTTCGTCTGCCCAAGGGCTTCACGTTCCAGTTGATGTGGGACGCGGTAACCAAGAAATTCCGTCGTCCACCCCCCGGTGAACCAACATTTGCAAGCGTACTGCATCAGGGCCTTGGCCCGGCGATGAGCGAGAATTTCTACTATCCCTACATGCGCAAGCTATGGGCGCTTCCACCAGAGGAACTGGCCGTAACGCTGGCGACGCGGCGTGTGTCGGGAAGCTCGATCGGAAAGATCATCGGGAAAATCCTCGGCCAGGTGCCCGGCCTCAAGAAACCGCAGACTGGAGGATTCTTTTATCCGCGGAAGGGCTTTGGACAGATCAGCGAAGCGTTGCGTGGCGAAGCCGAAAAGTTGGGAGCGGCGTTTGAACTGGAAGCGTCGGTGACAGCCGTCGAGCATAGCGGTGGTCGGGTCGTTGCGGTTCGCTACAGCAAGGACGGCGTGGAACGACGCGTCGAGGCGAGCTCCATCTGGTCAACGCTGCCGATCACCAATCTTGTCGCCATGATGGATCCGCCTCCGCCACCCGAAGTGCGCGACGCGGCGGCGCGCATCCGTTTTCGCGGCATGATCCTGATTTACCTGATCCTCGATCAGCAGCAGTTCACCGAGTATGACGCGCACTATTTTCCCGAGTATGCGGTACCGATCTCCCGACTCTCTGAGCCGAAGAACTATTCCGCGAGTCTCGAACCCAAGGGTAAAACCATCCTGTGCGCCGAGCTGCCCTGCGATCCGGACGAAGCACTCTGGACCCTGAGTGACGACGAACTTGGCGCCAAGCTTTGCGGCTGGCTCGCGGGCGTCGGGCTTCCGGTCACGGCGCAGGTTCTGCGGACCGAGACGCGGCGTCTGGGCTATGCCTATCCTGTTTATGATCGCAACTTTGAAGACAACCTCTCTATCATGGATCGCTGGGCCGAGGAGGTGAAGGGTCTGCTGACGTTCGGGCGGCAGGGCCTGTTTGCGCATGACAACACGCATCATGCGCTGGCGATGGCGCACGGTGCAGTGGATTGCCTTGGCACTGATGGAAGTTTCGACCTCGAGAAATGGCATGACTATCGGCGCGTGTTCGAAACCCATGTGGTTGAAGACTGATGTCGGACACGCGGATCGTCCTGACCTATCACTCGATCTCCGATGCGGGCGGGCCGACCAGCATCGCGCCGACAGAGTTTGCCATGCAGATGAAGACCCTTGTCGATGCTGGCTATCGCAGTCAGCGGCTTGGCGAGTTCATCGATTGGCACGACGGCGCTCGAGAAACCGGAAAACATGTGCTCATCACGTTTGACGACGCGTTCGCGGATTATGCAAACGTTGCCGCGCCCATCCTGGATCGCCATGGCTTTACAGCATTGGTCTTTGTGCCCACGGCCCAACTCGGCCGGGCCGAAGAATGGGAGGGCGCGAACCGTCCGGCCCGACCCCTTTTGGATTGGGCCACGCTGCGGGATCTGGCGAGGGACGGAACCGAATTTGGCGGTCATAGCCGAACCCATGCCGATCTGACCAAGCTTGATGCAACGATGTGCGAAGCGGAGATCGCCGGTTGCGGCGAGGATTTGGAGGCACAGCTTGGCAGGCCCATCGAGAGTTTCGCCGCGCCTTATGGCCGCGTTACGCCGCATGTGGTCGAGACCATTGCGCGCCATTATCGCGTGGCGTTCGGGACGCGGCTTGCTTTGGCCCGGCGTCAGCACGACCGGTTCGCCTTACCGCGTATCGAAATGCACTATTTCCGCGATCGCGGCCGATGGCAGGGATTGCTGGATGGACATCTGGGCTATCTGAGGGTCCGGCAAGGGCTGCGCGCTGTCAGGGAAAATGCAGGAGGCTTGCTTGGCTAACGCTGGACTGCGGTATCTGCTGAGCCCTCGGCTGCGAGCGTGGCTGGGGAGCGTGCGTCGCAAGTACAGACTGCAATGGCCCCCGCGGGGAAGTGTATCGTTTGGAGACTTGCGCCGCGTAACCCCGATCAGCGCGAGCTTCGGGCTCGAGCGCGGAAACCCTATCGATCGCTACTATATCGAGGCGTTTCTGAGCGCCAATGCCGGCGACATAAAAGGGCGGACACTTGAGCTTGGTGATCCCTATTACATCGACAAATTTGGAGCAGGCCGCGTGACACGGCCGGAAGTGCTGCACTATGTCGATGGAAATCCTCTGGCCACGATTGTCGCTGACTTGACCGACGCGCCACATATCGAGTCGGACAGTTTTGACTGCGTCATCTTTACCCAGACCCTCCAAATGATCTGGGATATGAATGCCGCAATGACCACACTCCACCGTATCCTCAAGCCGGGCGGTGTGCTTTTGCTGACCACTTCGGGCATTTCCAAGATCGGACGGAGGCTGGGCCGCGACGATTGGGGAGAGTATTGGCGGATGACCGCCCCTGCCGTTGAACGAATGGCGAGCGAGATATTTCCCAACGCGGCAGTAACGGTCTCGCCTTTCGGCAATGTGTTATCGGCGTGCGCTTATCTTCAGGGCTTGTCGCTTGAAGAACTGGAGCCGGCCGAGCTAGATTTTGTAGATCCCGATTTCGAGGTGATCGTCGGCGCGCGCATTCGAAAGGCGGAGCGATGAAACGCGCCGTTTTGCTCGACACATCGGTCGCATCGACGAACCTCGGTGACCAGATCATCATGCAGGCCGTGCGTGCGGAACTCGAGCGGCCCATGAAGGACGTGCTCGTCACGTCTGTTGCAAGTCACGATACAATGGGACGCAAGGGCCGTAGCCTCGTGCGGTCTGCGGATCTGGTTATAGCTGGCGGTTCAAATCTTATCGCATCGCATATCTGGATGCGCTCGGTCTGGCGGCTACGTCCATTCGATGCATTCATCGGCATGAATGTCGTCCTGATGGGGGTTGGCTGGTATCAGTTTCAGTCGAAACCCGATCCCTATACTAGGTGGCTACTGCGCAAGGTGCTGCACCCCCGGGCCCTGCATTCAGTGCGTGACGGCTACACCGCGAATATGCTGGCGTCGATCGGGATCGCCAACTGTGTCAACACCGGTTGTCCAACCCTTTGGGGGTTGACCCCCGAATTGTGCGCGAGCCTGCCTCGAACAAAAGCGAAATCGGTAGTGACCACCCTCAACACCTATATCCGCGACATTGAGGCAGACCGAAGGCTCATCGAATTGCTGCGGTCCCGATATGGGACAATTCATGCCTGGGTGCAAACCGCAGAAGATCATGACTATCTCAGGGAATTTGGGGACGACATTCACATTCTCGAGCCCAGCCTCGCGGCCTATGACAGGCTGCTCAGCAATGAGCCCGACCTCGACTATGTCGGAAACCGGCTTCACGGCGGTATCCGCGCACTTCAGCATGGTCGTCGCGCGATCATTGTGGAAATAGACAATCGCGCCAAGGAGATGGGGCGCGACTTCAACCTGCCTACGGTTGCGCGGACGGATTTCGATCAGTTGGCATCGATGATCGATGGCCGGTCGGAAATCGAGGTGCGTGTGCCGAACGAGGCAATTGCGCGCTGGAAATCTCGCTTGATCGACACTCTGGAGTCGGGGGAATGAAAGTCGAGCGATGGGAGGTCTGGTCCCTTGCAGCGATCTTCATCGTCGCGATCGGCGTCAGGATCCTGGGCCTCAATGCGGGACTATGGTATGATGAGGTTTACACCCTGACGCATTATGTGCGTGCGCCGCTTAACCGGTTGGTTGTCGACTTCTCATCGCTTAACAACCACATGTTCTATAGCCTCCAGGCAAAGGCATCGGTCTCGCTTTTTGGCGAAAGTGCTTGGGTGCTTCGTTTGCCCGCGATGCTATTCGGGCTCGGAAGCTTGGTCATGATCTGGGCTCTTGGGCGCGCCGCCGCCGGTCGTCGCGCCGCGCTGTTTGCGGTGCTGTTGTTAGCAATCTCCTACCATCATGTGTGGTTTTCCCAGAATGCCCGGGGATACACCGGTATCCTGTTCTGGACCAGCTTTGCCACGTTCCTGCTGATCACAGGACTACAACGCCCAAGCTGGAGGATCTGGACCGCATATGGTGTTTGCGTGGCGGCCGGAATGTATACGCATCTGTCGACCGGTTTCTTCTTCCTGTGCCAAGCGATTGTCTATGGCCTGGCTTGGCTGATGCGCAAATACCCTGGACTTGCGCCATATCCCGGACTGAGCGGCATTAAGCCGATGTTCGGTTTTGGGCTTGGCGGTTTGCTGACACTGATCTTGCACCTGCCGCTTTTCCAGCAGGTCCTTGCCGCGGTAAACAAGGTTTCGGACGGCAAGGCATCGTCAGCAATGGCTGTGTGGGCCAACCCCGTTCGGACCCTGCAGGAAATAACCGGAAGCCTTTCCGCGCTTGGCACATTTGCACCTGTCGCTTTGTACGGCGCGTTGCTGATCATTGCGATCGGAGGAGGCATCCTTTGGCGCCGCTCGCCGCTGCTCGTCGCAATCTACGCATTATCGATACCGCTCACTCTGGTTCTATTGCTTCTGCTCGATTTTCGAATTTGGCCTCGTTACTTTTTTGTCGATATCGGCTTTGTGTTTCTTTGTCTGGCGGTCGGGGCCGAGGCATGTTGCATGTCGGTGGCAAGGCTTTTAAGTATGCCACAGATTGAGAAGCCCCTTTTTGTTGCTGGAGTGCTAGTCGCCTCTTTAGCCTCTTCGGTGCTTCTGGCGCGAAACTATGCACATCCAAAACAGGATTTTGCGGGGGCCATGTCGCGGATTGCTGCCGAGCGAATGCCAGGCGATTCTGCAACCTCTCTCGGCCTCGCGAGCGAACCGGTCCGCAGCTATTTTGCACCGGCTTGGCCTGTCGTCAGAAATGACAAGGAGCTTGCAGCGCTTGAACTGCGGTCAAACAGGGTATGGCTCGTCACGGCATTTGATGACCATGTGCTTTCAGGGCAGGCGGCCGCACTCGATCGGATCCAACGTGACTTCGTGCTGATCGATGAACTCGATGGGACGCTGGGGGGCGGAACGGTCAAGATTTATCGTTCGAAATAGCTATTGCGCGCCAGGATACGACTAGCACTTAATTGCTTTTTAAGCGCGACGACGTAACGCAAGAACTGATATGGGTTCATCAAGCAGGCATGGTGCAATGACCAAGGGCAGGACGATGGGTGTAAAACCAGAGTTCACAACGCGGCAGGCGAATGCGCACTCGATCGTCTTCGAGGGCAAGTATGAAATCTGCAACGAATATGCGCAGAAGGACGAGATTCTCGCCAAACTGCATGATGCGTTCCACTGCGGCGTAGAGGCGTTTGGAGGCGTTGCTGCCCGACGTGCGGTCGAGCGCGAAGGTCTGCGCAGTCTGCACAGGCATTTGCCGCTTGCGAAGGTCGCTTTGCTCGAGAGCTTCGTCAACAAGCGCATCCGCGATGATCTCTACTATTGGGCCTACGCTGTCGGGCATGAGACAATAGGACTTCCCGATCCCTTTTATGTGGATTTGCTGATCGTTCTTCGCATCCACTATCCTCACTTGGTCGCGCGAGCGGGAGGGGAGGCCGAACGTCCGCCTTATGATTGGCGTGATCGGGCCCGGATGGTCATGGCCGGGATACGCAATCCAAACATATTTCTCAATCAGTTCAATCGGCGGATCCGCAAGAATGCAAAAATTCGCGACCACCGCATTGCCTTTGACGCGTCGGCCTATCACGGCGATCTTCCTACGCTTGCACGCAGCCATGGGCCCCATATCGATACCTGGTATGGTCACAGCTATGACGGCTTCAACGTCTGGCTTTCAATCGACGGGGTAAACGCAGACAATACGGTGATCCTGTATCCCGAGCTGTTCGGTCACAAGGTCGACTACGATCCTAAAAGCATGTATCTGAAAGCTGGGATACCCCTTCCCAAGCCAACAAAGATCGATCTTGAACCGGGACAATTGCTGCTTTTCAACCCTGAGATGCTGCACGGGACGCAAGTGAATATTTCTGACGAAACCCGCGTCGCACTGACCATGCGAATCAATCCGAACGTGCCTCGCTTCAACGATGATGCGCCCTTCAATGCCGAGCATTGGTATTCGAGCGCTGACATCGCCAAGCGAAAATTCAACAAAATGTGTCTTTTTCCGGCGAACCGGTTCCAGGGAGACCCATCGGTTGCGACTGCGCCCGTGGAACCTGATCCAAATACCGCCTTTATCCGGCTCTCCGAAATCGATTCTCAAGCGAGCAATGTCATCCTTGCGAAATCATCTGCTCTCAAGGCAGGCGCCAAGCTCGCAATTGACGCCCCCGGTCTGAAGCTGTTTCTTGTTCGCACGGCGGACGGTGTGCATGCCTATGACCGCCGCTGCCCGCATCGAGGCGTTGATCTGATCGACGGGGCACACGATGACGCTCAGATCTTCTGCCCGGGTCACGGAATTGCGTTCTCCCTGTCCGATGGACGCTCATCATGCGCGGCGCTCCACCTTCGCAAGTTCAACGTCGTTGAACAGGGCGGAGAGATCGTGTTGCGGCGCACGCCTGTCTCGAAAGCGGATGAGGTTCAGCGAACCGCTGCGGCATGAGCCCGGAGCGCGCCCCGATCGATTCAGCCAGACCGCTTCGCGTGGCTGTTGTCACAACCTTTTATCCCCCTTGCAACTTTGGTGGCGACGGTCGCTATGTTCAAAGCTTGGTCCATTCGCTCGCCCGGCGCGGCTGTGAAGTGGAAGTCATCTATGATGCCGATGCCTGGCGCGTAGGCAAGGGTTTTGCGCGATCGGTTCCGCTACCGACACCCCTGTCCGAACCACCGGGTGTAACGGTGCACCGGCTGCAAAGCCATTGGGCGCTTGGATCGACC
The DNA here is from genome assembly GCA_031397145.1 of Sphingomonadales bacterium. Classification (GTDB taxonomy): domain Bacteria; phylum Pseudomonadota; class Alphaproteobacteria; order Sphingomonadales; family Sphingomonadaceae; genus Aquisediminimonas. Next base: position 9,239 of record JANNLW010000188.1, read on the forward strand.
CTCATCACCCAGCAAACCGGACGACCGCTGGTGCAACGTTTGGCAATCGAGGCGATCCTCGCCAAAGGCTTTGATGTTATCCATTATCACAACATTTCGCTTGTGGGCGGTCCGGGAGTGCTGTCGCTTGGCTCGGGTATCAAGCTCTATACGGCCCATGAGCATTGGCTCGTTTGCGCCAATCACATATTGTGGCGGCACAATCGCGAACTGTGCGACGGGCGCGAATGCTTCAGATGCTCGATCGCGTTCAAACGGCCGCCACAAGCCTGGCGCTCAACATCTCTCCTCGATGACAGCCTCGCGCATGTCGATGCGATTATTGCGCTCAGCAAATCGGTTGCCGAAAATCACTATGCGTTTGGCTTCAAGCACGAGATGGTCCCAATGGCGTCTTTCATGCCTGACAAGGTGAAGAATGCCGTCGTTTCCTGCACGGCACCCGTCCAGAAGCGCCCCTTTTTCCTGTTCGTGGGCCGACTGGAAATGTTCAAGGGTTTGCAGGAAGTCATCCCCTTGTTCGATGCCGACAGTCCGGCCGACCTGCTTATTGCCGGCACAGGTGAGTACGAAGCCGAGTTGCGCCATCTTGCGGAGGGGCGCAACCATGTCCGGTTCTTGGGATCCGTCGCCCCTGCGCAACTTTCGAATCTCTACCGCAATGCGGTAGCTTTGATTGCACCATCGATATGCTACGAAGTATTCCCCATGGTGGCGCTTGAGGCCTTTTGTGAGGCGACACCCGTGATCGCGCGTGATCTTGGCCCCTATAGGCAGATCATTGAAGAAAGTGGCGCAGGCATCCTCTTTGACAACCCCGAGAGTCTCAGATCTGCAATTGCGAAACTTATTGCCGACCCCGCGCTGCGCGACAGCATGGGCAATGCAGGACAAGAGGCGGTTGCGACGCGCTGGAGCGAGGCGACGGCGATCAATGCCTGGCTGGATCTTGTCCGCGGGATTGCGGAAAAAAAGGGGCGCAAAGACACCGTGCGAAGGGTTGATGCGCTTAACCAACAATGTGTTACCCAAACTGGCCAGAAAACGCGTACTGGGAGCCGGGCTGAAATGGAGGGGATGCGATGAAAGTCGGGCAAAATATCGAAACAGGGAATGCCGCCTGGAATTTTGGCGGTAGCGTCCCGGACACGTTTGTCGATCATATTCGCCATTCGGTCCCACTCTATGCCGAAGGCCATGACCTCACTTGCCAGCTTAGCGACTGGTTTGTTTCGGATCGAAGCACCATTTATGAAATTGGTGTATCGACCGGTGAACTGCTGAAAAAGCTGGCATTGCACAATGCACACAAACCTGCCGCAAAATTCATCGGCATGGATGTCGAGACTGCAATGGTTGCCAAGGCGAGAACGCACTGTGCGGACATTTCCAATATTACAATTCTTGAGGAGGATGGCCGACTTTTTCCTTTCGAAAAGGCCGACCTGATTGTCTCCTATTATACGATGCAGTTCATCCCGCCGCGCGATCGGCAACTGCTTTTTGATCGTATCTATGAGTCGCTTAACTGGGGTGGCGCGTTCATCATGTTCGAGAAGGTTCGAGCGCCTGATGCACGGTTTCAGGATATCGCGACAGGCCTCTACAACGAATTCAAACTGCTTCAGGGCTTCGACGAAAAGGAGATTGTCGGCAAGACCCGCAGTCTCAAGGGGATCCTCGAGCCCTTCTCGACCGAAGGTAATTTCGCGCTTTTCCGCCGCGCCGGGTTCGAAGATGTGACAACAATCTCCAAATATATTTGCTTCGAAGGTTTTCTGGCGATCAAGTAACAGCTGGCGGGAGGAAACTATCAACGACCGCATCTTGTTGTTATTGGGACAGGTCAATCGGTGACGGATATTGGTCCAAAAGCGCAAGGCGGCCTGTTGCGGCGGCTCACCGGCAACAGTGTCAAACTCTTTCGCGACTTTGTCGTGCTCGCTGGCGGGCAGATAGTTAGCAAGCTGCTTGGTTTTGCCGCATTTGCATGGCTTGCAAGGTCACTGGATCCTGTTCGCTACGGTGCCGTGGAGTATGTGGTCGGCCTATCGGTTTTCTTTGCCCTCCTTGTCGACGGTGGCCTCGGAGTGGTGGGCACGCGTCGCGCGACGAGCGATCCTGCGACGCTACCCGTACTCGCATTCCAGATTCCATTGGCACGGCTGATGATTGCCATTGTTGGCGTACCGGTCATGGCCGTTCTTGCCATCGGTACGATGCGCGAGACAGTACCGACCGCACTTGTCTGGCTGTTTGCTGCAAGCCTTTTGACAGCGCCTTGGCGGCAGCAATGGCTATTCCAGACGACCCGACGGATGACCTCTATTGCCAATGCAGAGATCATCAGGATGACGATTTTTGCAGGCGCAATATGGATGATGGTGCGTGCGCCGGAAGACATACTCGTCGTGGGTTGGGCCGAGTTCGTAGCGGTCACCGTGATGACGGCCTATTGTGTGCTGGTTCAGCAGCGCCAAATCACGCCGGTGCGATTGACCGGGCAACTCGCAGGTTTCGGACGTCTGCTCAAAGAGGGCGCGGCCGTTGGTTCCACCAATTTGGTCTGGGCGCTCAACCAGTTTGTGCCGCTCTTCCTGATTACCGCGATTCTTGGTGGTGTCGAGATTGCCTGGTTCGCTGGAGCGGCCCGTATCGTTGGTTCGGTTCTCCAGTTTAGCAATACCTATCATTTCAATCTCTATCCGGCTGTTAGTCATGCACACGCAAGTGCAGATGGGGCGCTTCGCCAATTGCTCGAGCGGTCGTTGCGGGTGACCGCCTGGGCTGGCGTATTCGTCGCCCTCGCGCTGACGGTCTTTGCACTGCCGCTGGTGCGGCTGACGCTGGGCAATAAATTGCTGGATGCAGCACCGCTGCTTCAAGTCATGGCTTGGACCATCCCCGTCGCCCTGTGGTCGGGCCATTCGCGCTGGGCATTGGCAGCGGCTGGCGCTCAAAAACTCGTGCTCTGGTCCCAAATACTTGGTCTGGCGGTAACTGCGTCAGCGTGCATCGTTTTTGGTCAG
>JANNLW010000345.1:0-17428 GCA_031397145.1 Sphingomonadales bacterium
AGAAACATTGACACTAGCAATAGTGCAACAAATCCGGCAGCCGCCAATCCAAGCGTCGCTCGCGAAGCACCAAATATGACAACAATAGCGCCGGCCAAGACGCCAAACAACGGTGCGCGCATCCTGGCATCGACCATCAGAAGAGCGAGCGCGGGAAACGTAACAAAGTGAGAGACCATTCCAAGCAAATTCTGATGGCCAAACGTGCCGCTTGATTGCGTAACGCCCGTGAGGCGCTGTTCGATGGAATAGCCCGCTTGCACGCACATTCCGAGAATCATGCCCATGACCAAGGCTTGAGGTCCCTGTTCATGCTGGCTGATCTTGGCGACCGCTGCAAACAGGAGCATGATCCGGCCAAGTTGCCAAGCGTAGAAAAACGATGCTTCCGGCGCCCCAGAATAGATCATCGTCGACAAAACGACGAGGATGTACAGAGGCAGAATTGTCATGAGCGGGGACTTAATTCGGATGCTAGGATAGCTGAGAACAATGGCCAGCGCGACGGGATCCAACAACGAGAGTTCTACCCCCTTCACATAGCCGGGCCACATTGACCAGGAAATCGGCGCTATTATTAGATGCCCGATGTCAAGGATGAACGGAATAAAACCCAGTGCAGTCCAAATTATAGGTGCCTGTCTTGGATTGTTGCGCAGTCGGGCAATGAGTAAAGGAACCAGAGCAATATATAGCAGAAGAGCGATCCATTTCATGAGCGCACCTCTCCAAATCGAATGCGGATATACGCAACATGGTGCAGCATGTCAGGCCTGACGCCTCGCAATCGCCTAGTCACTTTGGGTGCTTCTTTTATCACTGCTGCAATCGGCATAATGAACCAATAACTGCATCGGCCGTCGAGCTTTGAAAAGGGGGAAATCACAATCCAAATCTCAAGCCCGGTGTGAGCGATTGCGAATGGACCTCTTCAACTTTCGCGCCACTGACGCACTTTGGCGAAAGCCCGGGAGTCGATCGAAAAACCGCAAATCGGCGACATCGCTTCGTGACGACCTCTGATAGCCGAGTGGTGGCTCGGCAAAAACAGTTTTCACTTGCGGATTAGCTCGCCTGAACCAGACATAGGCGCCATCGATTGGGGGATGATGATCTTCAAAGGATATTGCGCTAAGGAACGCGGCCAGTTCGGAGACGATCGACGCACTGAAACCCATCATGTGTGCGCCCACAATATCGCTCGCAAGCAGATCCCCAGGGTCGGCGGCGGAATAGCCTCCATAAAATATCGACCACTCGTCCGGTAGCTTGTAGTCCTCTGCACCTTCGACAAAATCTACGTCGTCTTCCAGTATCAGGACGCTGTGGCAGTCTGCCGCCGCCTTTTCGAGAATCGCGAGCTGACTATGGTATACCCCGCGCGCACCTTTCGACGAAAATGGAGCGGCTTCTGGAAATGTGCGAGCCTCAAAAAACTCTACTCGAGGATCATTTTCAAGCCCAACACGACGCAACTCTCTAAGCACCTCGGCGCGGCGATCTGTGCGATGGCGAAGATTTATGATCCTGATGGCATCAAACTGATCGAAAGGCACCATGGTTCCTCTTGTGTACCCATATCCGCTGCATTTGCAACTTTACGCCCCGATCGCGAGAGCTTCGGCCAAATGGCAATCGTGAATGCGGATACAGCAACCTTCTGTCGCCGCACTGACCAACATTGACACTGATATCCATTTCGCTACCCAACTCTAGCATATTGTGCCAACAATTTGCGATACGCATATTTCTGGCCCGATGACCTAATCGATCCTTTGGCTGTGAAATGTTGAAATTCGGTTGAGACCATGTTCGCGGGGGCGAGTCAGTAATGTTATTTAACTCACCTGATTTTCTTGTCTTCCTCGTCATCGTATACTTAGCTTACCGAACCCTTCCATTTCGGCAGCAGAATTACATGCTGCTGGTTGCCAGCTACTTTTTCTATGGCTGGTGGGACTGGCGGTTTGTATTTTTGATGGCCCTGTCCACTGCTGTAGATTTCTGGGTGGGTTTGACTATGGATCGCGGAAAGTTGAGCGTACGAGAGCGCCTCATTTCCTCAGGGTTCCTAGTCCTTTCCGGTATACTGTTTTTGGGTATTACACCTAAAAACCTCTTCTCCGCGAGTCCCGGCCAGCCAGCCATCGACCCTCAGGCGACGGGTTGGGCATTTGCCGGCACGCTGCTTTTTTGCGCGGTTGCTTACGGGATATACGAGACATTGATCAGGCTGGACGAGGAGAAAAGGAGGCGTACCTGCCTAATCATAAGCATCGGAACGCAGCTCTTTATCCTGTCAGTCTTCAAATATTTCAATTTTTTCGTCGACAGTATGGAGGTGGTTGCAAAAGAAGCTGGCATTGCCGTCAGTTCGATACACCTCAACGTCATATTACCGGTGGGACTTTCATTCTACACATTCCAGTCGATGAGTTATGCGATCGACATATATCGTAGGGAAATCAAACCGACCCATCGGTTCTTCGATTTTGCACTTTTTGTGGCATTTTTTCCGCAGCTGGTCGCCGGCCCGATTAACCGCGCGCGCCATCTTATACCGCAACTCGTCCGCCCAAGGGTTCTTACATTTCAGGATTCCACTCGGGGACTCTACCTGATTATACTCGGGTTATTCAAAAAAGTTGCAATCGCCGACGGCGTCGCCCCCGTTGTGGACCAGATTTTCAGCAGCACAGGCTCAATTTCTTGGGCTGATGTGATCGTCGGGACAATATTGTTCGCTGTGCAGATCTATGCTGATTTTTCGGGTTATTCGGATATCGCGCGCGGGGTTGCCAAACTCTTTGGCGTCGATCTGATGGTGAATTTCAACCAGCCCTATTTCTCCCGTAATCCCCGGGAGTTCTGGCAGAGATGGCACATCAGCCTATCCAGCTGGTTGGGCGATTACCTCTACAAGCCGCTGGGCGGCAATCGGGGGACTCTGGGGTTTACCTGCCGCAACCTGATGATCACGATGCTTTTGGGCGGATTATGGCATGGTGCCGCATGGAATTATGTCCTTTGGGGTTTCTATCAAGGTTCACTGCTCTGCGCGCATCGATCATGGTCCGAAATCAAGGGCCAAAGCGTTGCGAGATTTAAGGGACCACTCGCAAACATCGCATTTATCGGAATGTTCTTTGCGCTTACCTGCTATGGCTGGCTCCTTTTCCGGGCGCATTCGTTCGAACAGGTCGCCTCGTTTAGCTCAATTCTGTTTTCGGACTTTGGCAATCTCGATTATGGCGGAGCGTTGCCTCGACCGTCTGCGATCATCGGGTTGGCTGTACTCGGCCTGATGGAGATTACACAGTTCCGTCAGGGCGATGCCCACTACTACCAGAAGCTACCACTGCCCCTACTGGGCTTCCTGATTTCAACGATGATCTTCATCACATTCATGGGAATGAGCAATGAGCCTGCGCAGTTCATCTACTTCCAGTTCTGAGGCCGGCGCGGAGGTCCGAAGGGCGCTGCTGTTGCTCTCGTGGATCATTGCAAGTTTGGTCGGGATCGACATGGCGATCAACACTGTCTTTAGCTATCCAGCCGATCCGATGAACACCTCACCGGGCAAGTTCCAGCTGTATTTCGAATATGGCCGTTCGTCCGAAGCGAAGCTCGACAGAATGATGGGAAGAGATCGGAGCAATTCTGCGCCTATCTCGTTAGCGGGCTGGTACGACCCGTTAGAGGTTCAGGACAATCCCAAACGGCTAAATTCTGGGATCGTCACGTTCTACGGAATGTCGCATTCGGTTCGCTTGGCAAACGCGCTCAATCGCACTTCGGATCGACTAGTTGCACGTAGTGTGGGGGCCCCTGGCGCAACGGCAAATTGGGCCTATGGCGCTTTCTTGCGCGATCTTGGCGGAGGAAAAAGCCGGGTTGTGGTGCTTTCGCTCATGTCGGCCAACCTTCCGATGATCAACACGATGTCGCCGTTCACTTGGAACGTATCCTTTCCTATGCCCTATACTGCCGACCGGTTTTACGTGAACAATGGCACTCTTTCTGTTGTCCATCCGCCCTACACATCATTCGAACAGTATAGGGTAGCATTTGCAGACCCGGCAAAAAGAGCGGCCGCCCTCAACTTCATCGCGGCCAACGACACAATGTATGATGATTTTCTGGTCCGCAAGACCGCACTGGATAACTCTTCCCTGTTTCGCTTAATCCGACGAGCATATGAGCAGCGCACTGAGCGACAGGTGAGAACCAGCGTCTTTGGAACAAGAGGATTCGATCCTGAGAGTGACCAAATCAAAGACGCAAATGCCGTCGTGCGCGATTTTGCGATGAAGGCTCGTGAAGGCGGAATGATTCCCGTCGTGTTTATCGTCAACAGCTTGGGCTATTCCGATAAACTCTATGGCGCACTTGCTGTAACCTTGGACTCGAATCGGATCCCCTATCTAAGCTCACACACCGTCGTTTCTCCAGATGATCCCCGAGGATATTTACCCGACAGCCATTTCACCGACGCGAATGACGATCAATTGGCTAAGGCCTTGGCATCTGTCATTGAGCGAGCTTCAGGTGTTGAGCCGAAAGTCAAATTTTTACGTTCCGGGCTTTCTGCTTCAAAATGATGTATGGCCTGCGGGCAGGAGCTGATTTCAATATGCCGCAGAAGACAATGCGAGAACCTCAGCAGATCGCTTATTTGATGACGCATTATCCCAGAGTGGCGCTTACATTCATCTCTGGAGAAATAGATGCGATTGAACGACGTGGCAGATCCATCGTTCCGATCGCGCTCAACCTTCCGCTTGCCGCAGACATGGCGGCTGACGAAGCGGTTTCTCGGCAACATCGGACTTACTACCTGAAGTCTTCAATATGGCAGTTGGGCACCGCGACGGTCGGCACGTTCTTGTCTCACCCACTGTCGATGGCACGAATTCTGAGTCTCGCAGTCAAATCCGCCCGATGGGACCTGAGCTTGATGATGCGCCGTATCGCGCATGTCTTCTATGCGTGCCTGACTGCGCAACTCTGTCGCGCCAATTCCATTTCTCACCTCCACGCCCATTTTGGGCAAACGCCGGCAACGATTGCCTGGTTCGCGTGCGAAATCTTCAATTCAACATCGACGAAGTCATTGACCTGGAGCTTTACGATCCACGGGTTCCAGGACTTTGTGGATGACGCCGTTGCCCGGCTGGACTTGAAGGCGAAATCTGCCAAGTTTGTGGTTTGTATTAGTGATTTTACGAAATCCCAGCTTTGCCGGGTGACGGATCCACAGTTGTGGGATCGTTTTCATGTTGTCAGGTGCGGAATTGACCTGAATGCCTTTCCACAACGAACTGGGCGATCAATACGCAAAGTGCCACGTATCATCTCCGTCGCCCGACTTTCACCTGAAAAAGGGCATTTGATCCTGCTACATGCCATCAAGCTGTTGCAAGAAGACGGCAACGACGTACAACTCCAGATCGTTGGCTCGGGGCCTTTTGAACATGCAATCCAGCGCGAAGCAGATTTGCTTGGCATTGGTGAAACGGTGCTTTTTACGGGAGAACGACTACCTCAAGAGGTTTCAATACTTCTCGCTGAGGCGGATATTTTTTGTTTGCCTTCCTTTTCAGAAGGCCTTCCTGTCTCGATCATGGAGGCTATGGCGATAGGGGTTCCGGTTGTGAGCACCTGGATTAGCGGAATTCCCGAACTGGCAACCAACGAAGAGACTGCTCTCACTGTTCCGGCCAGCAATGCACCCGCATTGGCCGCAGTCCTGAAAAGGATGATGAACGACGAGAAATTGCGTGACATGCTCGTCAAAAATGCAAGAGCCAAGGTGGAACGCATGCATTCGATCGAGAACAACTCAGACACTCTTTTTTCGATGTTTCAGTCGGTTCTTAACGAGGTTGAGTTACGAGCACCGTCAAGTTCAATCAGTCCAGTCATATAGGTCGTCAAATTGGGTCAGATTTCCGAACCGTTCAAAGTCGCAGTAATAGGGTGTGGCGGCATCGCAAATGAACACTTGCCCTTTCTAGCCTCATCACCATTGGTGAAGCTTGTAGGTGTATGTGACATTTCAAGGGCGACAGCGGCTTTTGCCCAAAAGCGCTTTGGGGTAAAAAGCAGCTTTTCCGACGCAAGCGAGATGTTGGCAAAGACCAGCCCCGACGTTGTTCATGTCCTCACCCCTCCTCAAAGCCATACACATCTCGTTTCGATGTGCCTGAATTCCGGCGCGCATGTGATTTGTGAAAAGCCGATGACCTCGTCGGCAAGCGAGACCGCGAGTCTGCTCGCGCTTGCGAAAGAAAAAGGGAAAGTCCTGATCGAAAGCAGGAACCTACTCTTCAATGACGTCGTGTTGAAAATGAACCAGTTGATCGCAAGTGGCACTCTTGGCCAGATCAGAGAGATTGACGTGCTCCTCGCGCTTGATCTGACTGCGGGCCCGTTCGGGGATCTCAATCTGGAAGGGCCTGGAGTTGCGCTTCCTGGTGGGGCAGTGCACGATTTTCTGCCACATCTGGCTTATCTTTTTTTGCATTTTGCTGATTTCGCCGGGCCGGTGGACAATGTGTGCGGCAGCGTTGAAAACAGGAGCGGCAACGCCAGAATAGGTTTCGATCATCTCGATGCGCTGGTCACTGCAGGGCATTGCAGGGGCCGATTGCGCATCGCTTCCGATATTAAGCCCGATATGTTTCGCCTGATTGTGCGTGGGACCAAGGCCACGGTCGAAACCGATTTCTATGGCCCGTTCATGCGAATCCAGCTCAGCCGTGACAGCGGCAAGATGGCACCATTTGAACAGATGAGATCCGGCATAAGGCTCGCCAGGTCGGGATTTGGAAATTTGCGCGACAAGGTGATGCAACATGGAACCTATCATGGGTTTCCGCGCATGCTGTCCGCGATATATGAGGGATTGAGCGCAAGCGGAGCGATGCCGATTACACCGGAAGACATCGCCGCGACAGCGGCACTAGTCGATCGCTTGATCGCTCTCCGGAACGCGAGATGAAGGTGCTGGTGACCGGCGCATCCGGTTTTCTGGGTCGCGCGGTTGTCCGTGCGGCCGCAGCGGCCGGTTATACCGTATGCGCACTTGTCCGACCCACTGCCGATATTTCAACCTTTGCCTGGCCGGATACGGTTGAGATCCTGAGAGGGGACCTGCGCCAAAAAGGCAACTGGATCAGTGGCATTGATGTCGATGCTGTTGTGCATCTTGCTGCGGCTCCTTCGGGCGACCTCGCGACCCAGTTTGCCGGAACGGTTCAGGCCACTGAAAACCTGCTGGAGAGTCTCTCTCTGAACTCGATCAAGCGGTTCGTGCATATAAGCTCATTCTCGGTCTACGATTTTTCAGCTGTACCCAATGAACATACTATTGACGAACTGAGCATTGTCGAAGCGAAACCCGAAGCGCGGGATGCCTATACGATCACCAAGATTATCCAGGAACATCTCGTGACAGAGACGTGTGGCAAAGCTGGCACTGCATGTCTCGTGCTGCGCCCGGGTGCAATTTACGGGCCGGGTAAAGATTGGGATTTTGGGAAGGCCATTTCTTTTGGGTCATTTGATTTCATAGTTTCCCCGAATGCCATTTTCAGACTGACTTATGTCGACAACTGCGCAGATGCCATTGTGAAGGCAATAGACGCAGAGGCAAAATCAGGTTCAGTATTCAACATCGTCGACGACGACCTCCCCACTTTTAAGCAGTATTATGACAGTTGTCGCAGCGCGGGCGCATCGGCCGGACGTCCTGTGCCTATCCCTTGGATCCTGCTGTCCGGTTTAGGACGGTCGGTACGACTCCTGAATAGTGTCGCCTTTCGCAATCGCGCAAAATTGCCTGAAATCCTTGAATATCGGCGCCAGCAGGCACGCTGGAAACCGCTCCGATACAACAACAAACTCGCACAGACCGGTTTGAACTGGTCCCCAAAGGTAGGGCTGCAGGAGGGAATCTCCTTGATGCTACGATCCGGTGAAAAGGCGATTGGATAATTGCTGCTGGATCTTGAATATCTAAATCCGATCCAGATCTGACACATTCACGTATAGCAACCAGAATCGCGAATGTTTCAAACGCTCACTTGTAGAGGATTGCGGTGCGCGCACCGCCGGCAACTTCGCGCCAACTATACATTAGGGCCCCTTGCAATTCAGGAAACTTGGCGAGTACCGCAAATAGGCCATAGTTCCATGACTGTGCACGAGCGATCCCTCGATGAAAGGCTATACGTGTCACTTGTAGTCCGTAAATTCCTGTAAATGCCAAACCCATGGGCGCATTGATTGTGGCTGCGCACAAGAGAAATACCGGAACGACACCCGCCCAAACCAATGCTCTCATCAACTCCAACCGGTAAAGCCCCACTGCCCTGCGTCGCGTTGTCGACCAGACTTGCGCATACCCGAATCCGCTTCGAACGCCCCGCATCCACCATTGTGAAAATTTGTACATAGCAGCATCATGAAGCGTCATCGTCGTATCCAGCCGCCAAATCTTCCAACCATTACCCCTTAGTCTAAGGCAGAGTTCCGGTTCCTCACCCGCGATCAAGCTGGTGTTGAAACCACCGACCTCCAGGAAAGGCTCCACACGGACAAGCGCATCGCCGCCACATGCCCCAGCTTCCCCGATCGGAGTATTCCATTCCATGTCACAAAGTTGATTGTAAATAGAGGCTTGCGGGTCTCGCTCCTGCCGCCGACCACACACGATCGCCACATCCGACCGTTCGTCAAGAAAGCAGCGGGCAGAATCGAGCCAATCGTCCGCCAATTCACAATCACCGTCGACAAAGTGTGCGTAACGCAAATCCGGCACGAGCTCACAAAGCGCGCCAAGCCCCTCATTTCGTGCACGACCGGCAGTGAATGGGCGGGTCAGATCAAGTCGCACTATATGTGCGCGCCTCTTTTCCGCTTCTGCGACGCTTTGATCGGTTGAACCGGAATCAACATACACAATTTCGCAGTCAGCCTGCGCATTCAATGAGTCGAGGCATCGGATCAGGCGAGCGCCTTCATTTCGTCCAATAACAACAAACCCAATAGGTGAGATTTTTGAGTCCTCTGTACGAGACGTTGCGATCATAATTGGCCCAAACCCCACAAGCCTTCAATTCCGCCGGAAACTCCAAGCGACCAAAAAAGTGTGCGCCAACCAATGATCATTCCAAACATAGCAATCGTAATCAGGACATCCTGCTTGAAGAACGAAATATCTTCGACATGCTGGGAATGCAGAAGGGGCAGGTATCGGACAAGTTCCGACGCCGCCATAACACCAACCGCTCCTGCCACCCCGTAAAGAGTGATTGCAACCGGCAACCCGATCAACAACCACACAAACTTTATCACGTTTGCGATCGCCCCATATGAAGGGCGGCCTATCCCAAGAAGCACCGACTCGCTCAGGGTGCACAGCATCGAAAACCAAACACCGACGGCAAGCACCGGCAACATTAGCGCTGCAGCCTTATACCGATCATCATAAAGCAACAGAACCACCAAGTCGGAAACCGAGACAAAGAGCGAAACAGCAACAGCCAGTGCCAAAAGCATTTTGTTTCTGCTAAAGGATAGCTTCTCCTTCAAAATATGTTTGGAGTGGCCGGCCGCAGCAACCATCGGGAATATTACCATGCTGCCAATTCTTGCGACAAGCAGGCTGAGAACATCAGCGAGCGAACGTGCCACGCCATAAATACCAAGAATCTGAAACGGCAAACTACGCGCAAGAAACAAACGATCAAAATTCATTGCAAGAAAATAAACAATAGTCGATAATAGTATCCATTTTCCAAATGAAATAATTTCAAAAACATACTCTCTAGACAATATTATTCTATATTTCATTCCTGGTATTATAAAAAATCCACCTATCATACTAATTATGCTTGAAATAACTCCACCATACACGAGAGCCCATATTGTTGGTGTAATAATAGCACAAACAACATGTACAATCAAAGATGAAACACTTACAAATATATCATAAATACCTATTTCCTTGAGTTTCAATCTCTTTTGAGCAATAAATCTACTAACTGATGAAATTCCAGTAAATATGAAAATCGACGATATTACAGGTACAATTTGATATATTGTTTGACTTTTATAAAACATCGAGATGGGATAGGTTGAAATAAGACAGATAATGCTCAATACAAAGCCGCGAATGATCTGCAGAGTCCATGCCGTGTTGTAAAAATCTGGATTTTCGCCATTCTTGCTGCTGATGATATTCTGACCAATCCCAATATCTGACAGTAGTTCGACACCTGTCCGCAAGGTATTTACGATTAGCATGATTCCGAAAAGTTCCGGAGCCAAAAGGCGCGCCAGAACCACATTGTTGACCAGCCGAAAAGCCTGAGCGACGGCATACGAACCTGTTGTCCAGCCAAGGCGCTCAGTTAAAGACCTTGATAGAATCTTCATGGGCCGCAAACGCAGTCGAAAGCTTTGTATTCTATTGAGAAGCCGTGTTCATTGGCATCTTCCATTTGCAACCGATATACCTTCGCCCCAGAAAAGAAAAACCGGAACAATTGCATGAGAATCCTCTTCGCCCTTCCCGGCCTGCATAAATACGAACGCGGTGCTGAAGTAGCACTGAATTCTCTTGCGACGGAATTGGCAATTGCCGGGGATGACATTACGATCATCGGGTCAGGTCACCCGAGGACATCTCAACCCTACCGCTATTTGCGCGCGCCTGCATTCAGTCGCGAGGGTTTCGAACGCTTTCCATCCCTGCCGGTTTTTCGAAGCGAAACCGTGTATGAAGAAGCCAGTTTTGTGCCTGGCCTGCTTTACCGATACCGGCCAGGTAATTTTGATCTTACGGTCACTTGTTCTTATCCGTTTACAAATTGGGCGCTTCGTCGCCCATCGCTTGGAGGAGAGCGCCCGCCTCATGTCTTTGTAACGCAAAATGGTGATTGGCCCGCCCATTCCCAGAAGTCTGAGTACCGCTTTTTTGGCTGCGACGGGCTGGTTTGCACCAATCCAGACTATTATGAACGCAACCGTTTACGCTGGCCTAGCGCATTAATTCCCAACGGCATTGATGTAAATCGATTTCAGCCCGGAATGGCCGAACGTCAAAAGTTCGGCTTGCCTGAGGATCGGTCGGTGATCCTCATGGTAAGTGCACTCATCCCGTCAAAACGGGTCGGCGAAGGGGTACTGGCGGTTAGCAATCTTCCGGGCGCTCATCTCGTCGTGGCCGGTGACGGGCCGCTCCGAGGCGACATACAAAAAATGGCCGATGACTTGCTGCCGGGTCGTTTTACTCGCCTATCAGTGGCGGGGCATGAAATGCCTCTTCTATATCGCTCCGCAAACGTATTTCTCCATTTGTCGAAGGAAGAGTCATTTGGGAATGTATTTGTCGAAGCGATGGCATGCGGGCTGCCGATCGTCGGCCACGACTCACCTCGGTTAAGATGGATCGTCGGAAACAATGAGTACCTTCTGGACACAGCCAATTTCGCAGATGTGTCCGCCAAATTGAAAGAGGCGCAAACGGACACGAAAGCTCAGAAGCACGCAAGAATTGAGAGGTCCGCCGAATTTTCGTGGCGCAAGGTTGCGCTTGCATATCGCAGGTTCTTTGACGACGTGATTACTAGAAAGGCGGGCTAGTGCCCGGCTGTTACGCCCTGCTGTTTCTTCATCATTTCAATTTCCACCTGGGTTTCGCGCAAGCTTTGTATTGCCTTCATTCTTTGAACACTTTCCTGTGTCGATTGTTCGCTACAAACCGGGTCTTCGTTCCGCGCCATGCCTTCATGAGATAAGTGCGCCAAACTGGCGTCTTGCGACGTCGTCAGAAAGACGGCGCTGAGAATGGCAATCAGTGCGAATCTTCGAATGTCATGCGCCATCATTGGGCCGTCCTTCGGATTTCCTTCGATTCAAATCTGCAGTCACTGATATGTTCCAGCACCTTTAAAAATTCACTAATCGATGAAATTCCCGTTTTTGAAATAGTCGATCGTTTTCTGAAGCCCCTCGCGAAGCTGGATTTGCGGTGTCCAGTCGAGCTCCGCTTTTGCCATCGTGATATCGGGACACCGCTGAAGTGGGTCATCCTGCGGGAGCGGGCGATAATCGATTAACGAGGTGGATCCAGTCAATTCGACTACCAGTTCGGCGAGGCCTCGGATCGTGAACTCGTTCGGGTTTCCAAGATTGATCGGGCCCGTAATATCTTTCGGGCTGTCCATGAATCTCAAAAAACCTTCAACCAGATCGCTGACAAAGCAAAAGCTGCGCGTTTGGGAGCCATCGCCATAAATGGTGATCGGCTCACCCTTGAGGGCCTGCATGATGAAATTCGAGACAACCCGTCCATCTGCCGGATGCATACGGGGGCCATAGGTGTTGAAAATTCGGACAACCTTGATATCCAGACCAAGTTGACGATGATAGTCAAAGAATAGCGTTTCCGCGCAGCGCTTGCCCTCATCATAGCAAGATCGAATGCCAATCGGATTGACATTCCCCCAATAGGATTCAACCTGGGGATGCACCGAAGGATCTCCATAGACTTCGCTAGTCGAAGCCTGAAAAATCCGGCACTTCAGTCGCTTCGCGAGCCCGAGCATGTTGATCGCACCATGCACGGAGGTCTTGATCGTTTGTACCGGGTCATGCTGGTAGTGTACTGGCGATGCCGGACAGGCCAGATTGTAGATCTCGTCGACCTCGACAAACAGCGGAAAGCACACATCGTGCCGAAGGAACTCGAATCGGGGATGGCTGTGCAGGTGTTCAACGTTTCTCTTTGTGCCAGTGAACAGGTTGTCCGCACAAAGGACGTCATGCCCCTGATCAAGCAGGCGATCAATGAGGTGCGAGCCAAGAAATCCGGCGCCACCTGTTACCAGCACGCGCTTCTGCGAAAAATAGTTGCGTCCCACTCAATAACTCTCCGTCGTCAAAAATTGCGACAATTGCGCCAATCGTAATGCTCTTACGGTACGAAGCAAAACCGGAAGACTGTTGTCGTTGGCCTGCTACCTTGCATAAGGCAATCCCCCACCTCCTTACGTCAAAACAGGTATAGATTGGTTAAAAATCGAAAGTCTGAAAGTGCAATTTTGGATGATCAAATAGTGCTCAACGGCAGATATGTTGAGCGCTTTCGCAGATGCAATTTCGTCGCTAACAAGACAGACACGAACGTTACAGACGCGTAGATATGATAACACCAATGCATCGTGATCGCCACAAGGAAGCCAGACAATGGCAATCTTCCCGTTAAAAAGCCAAAAAAAGATCGATTGCGAAAACCATATCCCAGGGCTGCAATTGCGGCGACAATCAGCGCAGGCCAGAAAAACAGCCCTGCGCAAAAAAAGAAAATCGTCGCAGCCGCCAATCCGGCCGTTATGCGTTCTCCTGCTGCGACGTTGAGATCAATGCCAGCAGTTCTTCCGTCTGCAATAAGTGCAGACCAAGGATATGCACGGCGAACTACGTCGGTGTGCCACACGCGCCAAAGGCTCCAATCCTTGCAGTGGGTGCCAAATGCTCCATGCACCAGCCTTATGCGATGCCCGGCGGATTTCAGTCTTACGCCAAGCTCGACATCTTCAATGCTGGGATACGCAAAAAGAGCAGTATCGTAACCACCTGACGCTAGAAATACACGGCGATCGATCATTCCAATACCCGACCAGAAGGTTGTCGCCTCGCTCGGACCATGTTGGTGCACGTAGTGATGCCGCAAATTGGCATAGAGGCTTGTAAGGCGATTTGAGCGCGGGCGATCATCATAGGATCCAAATGCTGCAATCGCTCCAGTTTGAACTATTTCGTTGATCAAAAGGTCGATTGTGTCGGCAGCGATGACAACATCGGCATCAACAAACAGAAGAAATTCCGAAGTGGCAACGGCTGCGGCTGTGTTGCGACCGTGCGCTGGGCCCAATGGCGCGCCTTGATTTTTAAGAATCTTGGCACCAGCGGCGGTCGCAATGGCGTTGGTATTATCTGTAGCGCCATCGTCGAACACGAAAACTTCATCGTGCTTGTGCTTTGCGCCGTTGATTGCTTCGAGACACGCGCCGATCGTGGCTTGGGCATTGAAGGCCGGTATGATTATACTGATGGTCGGGCGCACATCCACGTTAAAAGCTCAGGACGCACGTGATCGCGTGAGATCGGGCGCTGCCTCAATGTCTTCGTGATATTCCTGCTCTACATTCACACTCCATAGGTCATTTGAGCCACCCAGCACGTTCTTTACGGCAAGCATGGCCGTTAACATTGAATGATCCTGATTATTGTACCGGTGCATGCCGTTTCGGCCAACGACCTGCAAATTGTCGAAACCAGACAACCATCCGCGGATCATATCGAGCGCCTCACGATAGTCACCATCGTATACCGGATAGGCCTTGGGCTGACGTATCACAGTGCCATCGACGACAGCCGAAGCTTTAGCTAGGCCAAGCCATTCGAGTTCTCTAGAAGCCTGTTTGATCAAATCCTTGTCGTCGCGTTTCCAGAGCTCATCATCGATATTGCAGAAATACTCCATGCCGATGCTGGTGCGATTTTCATCTGGAACCATCTGCTCAGACCAAGAGCGGAAGTTCTGGATACGGCCAACTTCGACTTCCGGGCTATGGATGTAGACCCAGTTGTCCGGAAACAGGTCGCGCCCTTCGAGAATAAGGGTAACGATCAGGAAGTCGCGATATTTCAATTTGCGCGCTGCAGCCTGGATTGCCGGCGGTGCTGGGGGATCCATTCCCAGAACAAGCTCAGTGATCGGCATTGACGAGATAAACTGATCCGCCTCGAACCGATACTTTTCGGCCCCCTCCGCATCTGTCTTGACTTCTAAGCCAGTAACAACGTCTTCATTGTGGAAAATCCGAGTAACGCTCGAGAGCATGCGCACTTCACCGCCTTGCGCTTCGACCTTGTCGCGAAAGGCTTCCCACATCATGCCCGGCCCAAGCCTCGGGTAATCAAACTGGTCGATGAGGCTGGTCGTATCGTTCTTACCGGTCAAGGCGTTGATGATAGCCTTGCGTAGCGACAGGTTCTTGATGCGTTGTGCGGCCCAATCTGCCTGCAGTTCAGTGCACGGCATTCCCCAGACCTTCTCGGTATAACTCTTGAAAAAGTGCCAGAAGAGCCGTCCACCGAAGCGGTTGGTTACCCACTGTTCAAAATTGTCTTCCGCAGCATGTGGATAGACCTTCCACTTGAGATAGCTAAGCATGATCCGCGTGGACTCATAGATGCCCATGTTGAACAGTGCATTGAAAGCCTTGAGTGGATAGTCGAAATATTTGCCACGGTAATAAATGCGACTCATGCGCGGACGGAGCAGGAATTCCTCAGGAAGCACTTCACGCCAAAGTGCTTCTACGGGCTTTACCTTTGTGAAAAACCTGTGCCCGCCGATATCAAAGCGATAGCCCTTGTACATTTCCGTTCGGGCGATGCCGCCGACCTGATCGGACTCTTCAAAAACCACGACATGATGACCGTCGCTATGCTTCTGGAATTCATAAGCGGCCGTTAGTCCGGCAGGCCCACCGCCGATAATTCCAACCACTGACTTGCCCTGGCTCTTTGCAGGCCTCGAGAATCCTTTGCTACGCATTTCGGATCGAAACCATTCAATCGTGCTATCGAGTCCGTCCTTGAGCATGATGGATGGCTCCCAGTGAAGGAGGCTCCGTGCAAGTGAAATATCGGGACAACGCACATGGGGATCATCTTCGGGCAACGGTTCGTGAATGACCTTTGAAATCGACCCGGTTTTCGCAAGGATAATGTCCGCAAGTTCGCGGATTGTGAACTCTTTTGGATTGCCGAGATTGATCGGCCCAATGCGCTCACCGGGCGCCTCCATAAGCAGAATGAGGGCATCAACTATTTCGTCAACGAAGCAGAACGATCGCGTTTGAGATCCGGCGCCATGTATGGTCAGGGGATTGCCCCCGATGGCCTGTGCTACAAAATTTGGAATAACCCGACCGTCACCAGCATTCATGCGGGGACCATAGGTATTGAAAAGTCGTGCAACGCGGATCTCGGTCTTATGCTGGCGATGAAAATCGTAGCAAAGAGTTTCGGCAACACGTTTGCCTTCATCATAGCAAGCGCGCGGGCCAACGCAATTTACAGCGCCGACATAATCTTCTGGCTGAGGGTGAATATCAGGATCCCCGTAGACTTCACTGGTGGATGCCTGAAGAAGTCGAGCGCCGTGATGACGACAATATTCCAGCGCGTTGAATGTGCCGATGAAATTCGTCCTGAGCGTACCAACGCCATCCTGGCGATATTCGCGGGGAGATCCGGGGCAGGCAAGATTATACACCCGTTCAACAGCAACGTCTGGCAGACCGTCGCGGACATCGCCACGGATAAAGTGAAAATTGGCATTTCCGATTGCAGAGACCAGATTGGCCTCGGTTCCAGATTCAAGATTGTCAAAACACCAGACTTGATGCCCAAGCTCCAAGAGCTTGTCACATAGATGCGATCCGATAAAACCGGCTCCGCCTGTAACTAATATCCTCAAGTTCGCCCCCAACATCCGATACAAATAAGCGCACACGTCAAACCACTGAAACGTTACGTATTCACATAACGCTCGATTACTAAAATCATGTTATCATTATAGATGCGCACCCATTGGAATTTGGTCATCTTGCCGAGAATTCTTGTAAGAGCAAGCCTCAGGATTCGAATTCATCGTTTATGCCTGTGGTTAAGAGGCACGCAGCACGGCCGACAAGTCGTTGATCCACGCGCGTCATTCGCGCTCAGCGATGCCCCCGCCAGCAGTTCGCCTCCCAGCACTGAATGCCCAGTTCTAACTGGAATGGGCCGCTTGTCGCCAGTTTCGCGACAACAATTATCCCGGATCTCTAAAATGTTGGCGCTCATAAACCGAGCGGATAGCGTCGGCCCGTTTTCCAATTTTTAACCAATTGAGACGTATCAACCCCGATAATTGCTCATGTTGACCGATCGGACTGGCATCTTGCTTGCCAAGCTGCGTTTCCTGGTCAACCGGGCTGCAGAATTTTTTGTGCATGGCAGTTTCGTGGAGTATATTTAATGGCGTCTTCTCACCAATTGGCTGGGTTTGTGGTGAAAAGGGCAAGTCGTTTTCCGACTGAAAATATTGTGAATCGAAGAAAAATGGCAGCTAGGACGATGGCGTTCGTTGCCGGTTCGTCACTTGCGCTGGCAGCCTGCGGTGGTGGTGGAGCGGGACAATCAGGTGCATCGATTCAACCCCCGGCGCCTGCCCCGGCTCCTGCACCTGCACCTGCTCCTTCGCCTGCTCCTTCGCCGGCTCCGGGTAGTGATCCGATGGGTGTTCAGCTTCCGTCGATTGCGAGCAATTTCGATGTGAATGCCGAACTGGTCCCGGCTT
>JANNLW010000384.1:0-1863 GCA_031397145.1 Sphingomonadales bacterium
CGCTATTCGATGCCGTTCTTCCTGCATCTTGCGTCCGATTTCGAAATCAAAACGCTAACGCAATGCATCGATCCGGATCATCCGGATCTCTATCCAGAGCCCATCACCGCCGACGACTATCTTCAGGCACGACTGGTTGAAATCGGGCTCAAGAAAGCCTGATCAGAACGGCAACCACTTCGATTTCTCGCTAAATTTCATGTAGCCAATGTTGGCACCAAGTCGCAGTCCGACGCCTAGGCGGATCGGGATAATCGCGACGTCTCCACGGCGCAAATAGGTGGCCGATAGACCACCTACGAAATAGGCGCGCCCTTCGACCTGGGGATAGCGCTTGTAGAGATCCTGGCTGTCATAAAGGTTATAGACCAGAACAAAGGTGTTGGCCGCATCGCCACCCACGTCGAATCCAAGTGACGGTCCGGTCCAGTATACCGCCCGCTGCCCCTCAACCGAATGCGAGAGCGTGCCCGAGCCATAACGCAATCCGACAACGAACGCGCCCGATGCCTCGCGACCCGCAATATAGGCATTGGGCTCTCCTTGATCTTTCAGGATCTTCTCGACGATTTCAGCCAGACCTTTTGCACCTTTTCCAAACACCCCTTCAGCCGCACCGATCAGATCGTCCTTGTGATATGTCTGCCCTCGCGCCGCCTGGGCAGTTGCAACCTCAACAGCAGTTGTCGACGTATCAGGCACCATATTCGTATCGGACTGCGCAGATGTGGCGACAAGGTCCGAATTCAAATCTGTATACTGAGAGTTGGAAGGGGCCGTATTCTCGGTACGAGACATTACCGGATCGGCACTTGGATCGATCGACCGGATATCATTGGCCGAGGCGGGTGTCACCGTGAGCGATAGTGCACCAAGCCCTGCGACGATCCATCCCAGAATTTTCATTGCCACACCGACCTCCTGATAATAACCACTGTCGAAAATAGACTGTTCAACTAGAATCCTTCTCAGCAGGCGCCGCAAGCATGCCGCGACGAGGTGAGTCGATTCTGCGCCCAAATGCGATCAATTGGACCAAACTGGGCAGTTGCACCCCAAACGCACGCTCGCTATAGCCCCGCCTCTGCCGTGCGCCGGAGACGTGGGTGAGTGGCTGAAACCAACGGTTTGCTAAACCGTCGTACCGATAATTCGGTACCGAGGGTTCGAATCCCTCCGTCTCCGCCAGAATAAACGCATTTCAGCCGGTAATGGCAAATTTCATCCATGGTTCCCTTAAAGGTTCCCTTAAAAAGGGTGTTGCTAGGCCTACTTTTGCGTCAATCGTTGCAGAATCTTCATCCCACTTTACTTTGAGGAATATCCGGGCTGTCCTTTGTGCCGCATCGCCTGATCATTCCACTCGCATCAGTTGAGAAGGGAACTCCGCCCTTCCTATTTGGGCGCTATCGCAATCGGGGCAGCGGCAACCGGAACGACCATCGCCGGTTGAACGGGTGCAGCGTCGGCGAATGCTATCGTCAGATCCTCATCAAGGAATGCCGTCACCGGCGCTCCCAAGGGTATCTTGGCGCTCGTTCCTGTAGTGAAGAACCCAACCAATGGGAGAAGGACAGCCGACGCCACCACGGCGCCTGTGCCAGTCACGCCCTTATCGTCGATCCCGCCCGTCAACCGAATTTGGCGACCGTTCGCGCGCACGAATAGGATGCGGGCGTTGATGCGCCCCGATTTGCCCCACATGCCTTTGTTGCGGACGTCGGTAACCTCGCCTGTTGCAGGGCTGCCGATCGGTATAACGGTATGGCCGTTGAGCGTCACGGACTCGGCAACCTCCAATTGGAAACGCTGCCCGACGCGCAGCTTCTTTCCGTTCGTTGTGAGTGGCTCACTGGTTCTCAA
>JANNLW010000424.1:0-12591 GCA_031397145.1 Sphingomonadales bacterium
CGTTCTCCACCATACCGGCGCTATGTGGTCGGCAATCGATGCGGCGTCCCAGCACGTTGTCAAAGGCGGTGCGTTCGCGCTCGCCATTTATCGCAAGACGCCCCTGTGTTGGGCATGGCGAATCGAAAAACGAATTTTCACCAACGCGGGAGAAACGACGCGCAGTATCATTCGCGCGGTCTATACACGCGCATACAAGCTTGGCTTGCGCCTGACGGGCCGGGATCCGCAACGTTATATCGACGATTACAATGCCGTTCGCGGCATGAATTTCTACAATGACATTGATGACTGGCTGGGCGGCTTTCCCTATGAATCTGCAACCGAGGACGAAATCGAATCCTTTCTCAAGGAACGCGGATTTTCACTCGAATATGTCAAGGGCCTGAAACCCAAGCTGGGTCTGTTCGGAACTGGCTGCGCGGAATTCCGCTTCCGCCGTACCGCCTGAAACGTGTGAAAGCCCGAGCTTCTAGTCCGTTGGAATCGTTGCTTGATGCGAAACTGACTGAAGAACGGCAGCCCCGAATCAGCATCTTTGTTCCCACCCTGCTTGGTGGTGGAGCGGAAACGGCAATGGTCACATTGGCCAATGGTTTTGTCGACAAGGGAGTTTCCGTTGATCTTGTCACTGGCCTGGCGATGGGCCCTAATCTGAAGCGCCTCGATCATCGGGTCAGGCTCGTGGATCTGCAGACGGCCCATATGACGCAGGCAATTCTTCCACTTGCGCGCTACCTGCGACAGACCGAGCCCGATGCATTGCTAACAGCGATGACTCATACCAACAATGCCGCTCTTGTGGCACGATTGCTGGCGCGAAGAGACACGCGTATCGTTGTGAGCGAGCGCACGACCATTAACTGGAAGCCGACACGCCTGATCGAGGCCATCCATATCGGCGTCCGTTCGATACTCTACCGGCACACAGATGCACTGGTGCTTGTCGCGCGTGAAGAAATCGCGGAAGCCTGTCGCAGATTTAGGCTAACGCGTGAGCAGGTCTGCTGCATCTACAATCCAATCCTGACACCAGAATTTGAAGCGTCCAGACGCATCGCGCCTGCGCATCCCTGGCTGCGAGAAAAATCCCCAGAATCAGGACCCGTGATTGTTGCCGTTGGTAGGCTCGATCCGATAAAGGACTATGCGAGCCTGCTCGAGGCCTTTTCTCGACTCAGAAGAAGGCGACCCGCCCGGCTAGTCATCTTCGGTGAAGGTGAGCAACGAACCTTCCTGGAGGCCCGCATAGCAGCGCTGGGCATCTCTGAATCGGTTTCGCTACCTGGCTATGTCGACAATCCGATAAAAGAAATCAATGCTGGCGACCTTTTCATTTTATCGTCGCGATTGGAAGGGCTTCCCGGTGTCCTGATTCAGGCGCTTGGGTGCGGCCTGCGGATTATCAGCACCGATTGCACTACCGGTCCGCGCGAAATCCTTGAAGACGGCAAATGGGGACGCCTGGTCGGCGTTGGCGATGTGCCCGCCTTAGCAATTGCCATGGAAGAAATACTTGAGGAAGTTGAACCGCCCGCGCAGGCCCAGTCGCATCTGGAGCAATTTTCGCTTTCGCACGCCGTCGCCGCCTATCTCGAACGCCTGCTCCCGAATCAGTTCGCCCAAAATACGAAATAGAGGGCAGAAAAAGCGAGCATGTGTCCCCCCATCACGATCTGGCCAATTCGGGTTTGGTTGGCTTGCAGGATACACAAGAGGGCATAGCCGACAGCGACATATCGGCTCGCATACACACCCGCTACGGTAGCGAACAGGAACAGCAACGCGCTCACTGTGTAGAAGAAATAGGCAAACGAAGCCTTCCGGTTTCTCGACGTCACGACATAGGTCACAACGAACAGGAAGAAGCCCAATGCAAGGAGCAGACTCGGTTCCTGGTCAAGTTGCGCTGCCGCCCGAGTGTCATTGAGCGCTGAAAGAATCAGCGAACGCAGGAATTCGAACGTGAATGCGACGCCAAAGGCAATGGCAAACCAGGTCCGTTTGCTTTCGTTCACGCGCAATGTGGCGGAAAATTGTGTGACCAGCACAAAGAAATAATAGAAACCCGCAAACAGAGGTACGCTAAAATGAATCGCCGAGGCGGCCAAGATGATAACAATCCGCAGGACTTCCGAGCGAACCATCAGGGCGATGAAGAACAAGGCAATCGCAAACGACGATCGCCCTTGTCCGATAATGAAATCTACAAATATCGGATTTAACAAAAATACAAGGCTATAAAATTTTCTAGTATTTATCAAAATGAAGTATGAAATAATTGAACACGACATCAAAGAAATAATATACAACGCCTGAACCGTTGTAAGATTGAAATCCATAATCGATCTTATAACATACAACCAAAGTATTTCTTTCGAAAAAAACTCTATTGGCCCAATTTGCAATGCTTGATAATAATAAAATGAATCCCTAAAATTACTTTCATAAGCTCTCACATCCGGCCAAAAATCAATTCCAAAGATAGTAATAAAATAGTTAACAAAGAACCATGAAAATGCCCCTGCAATTGCCGCATATCCAAAATTTAGATCAATAGCATTCCAGACGTGAAACCACTTTCGTTTTTTTTCGGGCAATTTTTGTTGCGACAGAATTGCGTTCCCGCCTGAGTTCATGTTGATTCTCGACTCCTGAGTTGACGACGCTATTGGTGTTTGATTCATGCCCTTAGCGCTCCGTCAAAACGAAGAAAACCGATTATACGCGATGCGAATCCTACACGTCATAACCGGTCTCGGGCAGGGAGGCGCGGAAAATGCCCTGGCTGGCCTTTGCCGTGACATGAGGAAAAAAGGCATTCAAACCAGAGTCGTTTCTTTGGGAGGCGGCAACGAAAGTATAGGGGACTTCTCCAGTGCAGGCATTGAAACGGTCAATCTTGCAACGCTTGGACTGGCCCGAATTCTTGGCCGGTTGCGAATGCAGGTCCGTGATTTTGCACCAGACGTCGTGCATTGCTGGATGTACCATCCGATCCTGCTCGCACCGTTTTTCGTGCAGGGAGTCCCGTTCGTAGCAGGCGTGCGGGCCTCGCTTCAGTCGCTCCAAACAGAAAAGCTGGCGACCCGGGCCGTCATCCGGGCCTGCGCCCTGACATGTCGGAGCGCCGAAGCCATAGTCTATAACTCAGCAGTTGCAGCCGCAGAGCATGAGGGCATTGGATACCCATACAGGCAAAGGCTGGTCATACCCAACGGATTCAACCTGGATTGCTTCCAACCAGATCTTGGACGCCGTAGCCGCTTGCGCCAACACGCCGGAATTGGTGTTGACGAGTTCGTGATTGGGCATGCGGGGCGTTTTCACGCGGTCAAGAACCAGTTAGGCCTGATTGAGGCCGCTGGAATACTCATGCAAAGCGGCCGTCAGTTCAGGCTCGCCCTCGCAGGCACATCGGTGGACAGGCAAAACGAGCAGCTAGGGGCCGCCATCCGCAAAGCGGGAATCGCGAATCATGTTCTCCTGCTTGGGCCCGTAACGCCGATCACCGATGTGCTCGACCTGTGCGACCTGTTCGTGAATGCATCGCTCGGAGAAGCCTTTCCCAATATCGTCGCGGAAGCGATGGCGATGGGGATTCCTGTCGTGGCGACGAATGCTGGAGATTCAGCGTCGATCATCGGTGATGCGGGCATTATTGCCCGTTCGCCGGCGCCAGATGCACTTGTCGACGCCATCGACACCATGCTTTGCATGCCGCCTGTAGATCGCGCGAAAATTGGTGCTGCGGGCCGTGAAAGGATCGCAGCGCATTTTTCGCAGGAAACGGTAACTGCGGCCTATCTCGAACTCTATCGCGCGACGGCGAGGGGGGATAGACGGACAGGATGATGGAGAATCTGGATACAGAAACAGTCCGAGGCTTTGGCGATGAATGGGAACGCTTCGACCAAACGGCGTTGTCAGACGATGAGAGATCCCAGATCTTTGCTGATTATTTCAGAATCTTCCCATGGGACGCGCTGCCCAATGACGCCACCGGTTTCGACTTGGGTTGCGGCAGCGGGCGTTGGGCGCAACTAGTCGCGCCGCGTGTCGGCCTGCTCCACTGTATTGATCCCAGTTCCGCGATCAACGTCGCCCGGCGCAACCTTGCCCGTTTTGACAATGTTGTGTTTCACCAACAAAGTGTGGCCACTATTCCGCTCGCTGATGGCACGATGGATTTTGGCTATTCGCTTGGCGTCCTTCACCATATTCCCGATACAGCGGCTGCGATGAGGGATTGCGTGAATAAACTGAAGCCGGGCGCACCTTTCCTCGTTTACCTCTATTATGCGTTCGACAACCGCCCGCTCTGGTATCGCATCCTCTGGAAGTCGTCGGAAATCGTTCGTGCGGTCGTGTCGCGCCTTCCGCACATATTGCGGTACGGCGTCTCGCAGATTCTGGCTCTTAGCATCTATTGGCCGCTCGCTCGGCTGTCTAAACTGGGGGATAGGTTGGGACTTGCGACACAGGGCTGGCCTTTGCACTTTTATCGCGATCTGAGCTTCTATACGATGCGGACCGACGCCCTTGATCGATTTGGCACACGCCTCGAGCAGCGTTTTGCGAGAACTGAGATTGAGTCCATGATGCGGCGCGCGGGTTTGCAGAATATCGAATTTTCTCCCGGAGCACCTTATTGGTGCGCCGTCGGGACAAAAGCATGACACGCTAGAGGGAAGAGCAATCGAATGTGTGGTATCGCGGGCTTTCTGCAGCCTTCTGGCCTCAGCAACGGCGGAGCGTCAGTCCTGCGAGCGATGACGGATGCCATCTGGCGGCGTGGTCCCGACGATGAAGGGCACTGGCTGGATCCCGGACCCGGGATTGCGCTTGGACAAAGGCGATTGTCGATAATCGACCTTTCTCCGACGGGCCATCAGCCAATGGTTTCGCATGACGGTCGTCTGGTCCTTGTCCTGAATGGCGAGATCTACAACTATTCCGAACTCAGGCGGAAACTCACGGGCGCCGGACTTGCTCCTGAATGGAAGGGTTCGTCCGATACCGAGGTTATGCTGGCTGCACTCTCCGGCTGGGGGATTGAAAAAGCGCTTGTGCAAGCGTCAGGCATGTTCGCGCTCGCGGTCTGGGACAGGGAGGAACGCGCCCTTTACCTCGCCCGTGACCGGATGGGAGAAAAGCCGCTCTATTTCGGTTGGCAGGGCTCGGGATCTGATCGAGTCCTCCTGTTCGGTTCAGATCTTTCGGTGTTCAAGCCGCATCCTTCGTTCCGACCAGAAATTGATCGCGGCGCACTCAACCTTTTCATGCGTCACAACTACGTCCCTGCCCCGCGCAGCATTTATGTCGGTGTTGAAAAGTTGATGCCCGGGCAATTGGCCTGTTTCCGATCTGGAACAGAAATGCCGGACCTGCACACATACTGGGACATGCTCTCGATTGCGAGCGCCACTCAGCCAGAATATCCGCGCTCTCCTGAAGGCACGGTTGATGAATTGGAACGCCTGCTGTCAGCATCAGTCCAGCGCCAGATGATCGCGGATGTACCGCTCGGGGCGTTTTTGTCGGGTGGTGTCGATAGTTCCACCATTGTTGCGCTGATGCAGGCGAACTCTAGCCGTAAGGTCAAGACGTTTACGATTGGGTTCAGTGAGGAAGCTTTCAATGAGGCGGTTCATGCCAGAGCTGTCGCCGATCATCTCGGCACAGACCATACCGAACTTTATGTAGAGCCGAAAGACGCGCTCGACGTGATCCCGAACCTTGCAGATTATTTTGCAGAACCGTTTGCCGATTCATCTCAAGTCCCCACATTCCTGGTAAGCAAATTGGCACGCGAGTCTGTCACGGTGTCGCTTTCCGGCGATGGCGGTGACGAATTGTTCGGCGGCTACAATCGCTATATGTTTACACAGCGGTATTGGACTATTCTGCGTGCAATACCCCGGCCGCTGCGCTCGCTCGCCGCGCGCTGCCTCCTCGCGCTTCCGCCGACGAAATGGGACAGGATTGGTGCAATGCTTGGCACTAGCGCCGTCAGCGCTTTGGGCCACAAGATCCACAAGGGCGCGGCCTTGCTGGAAAAGCAGTCAATCAGAGACCTCTATATGGGCCTGATCTCCCACTTCGAAGACCCTTCGCAGCTCGTCATCGGCGGCGGAAATCTCGATACTTTTGCGGCACGGAACATGGCGGCAATAGAAGGCCTTTCCCCCATCGAATGGATGATGGCAGTAGATAGCGTACATTATCTTCCCGATGATATCCTCGCGAAAGTTGATCGGGCTGCGATGGCAGTGTCGCTCGAAGCGCGCGTGCCGCTTCTCGATCCAGAAATTGTTCGCTTTGCGTGGCAATTGCCACTGAACCTGAAAATCCGGGACGGGCAGTCAAAATGGCCACTACGCCAGGTCTTGGATCGCCATGTTCCTCGCGCGCTCATAGAACGCCCCAAAATGGGCTTCGGCATCCCCATCGCGGAATGGCTGCTTGGCCCCTTGCGGGATTGGGCAGAAAACTTGCTCGAACCACAGGCTATGCGCACTGACGGCTTTTTCATAACGGAACGAGTACAGGATCTCTGGCAACAGCATGTGAGCGGCCGCGTCAACAACGGGTACCGGCTTTGGTCAATCCTTATGTTTCAGGACTGGTACAGGCGCTAGCGCGATATGCTCCGGTTCTCCTTCAGGACGCGCGGAAAAGGAGCCTCAATCCAGTGTTTGGAGAGATTCCTGCGGCTGGTATTGCCAGTGACGGAGGCGCCGCGAGGCACCTTCAAATCGAGCCCGTAGGCAGGCTTAATACGCTCGATTCTATTGTCGGCGAAAACGCCATCCTGCCCTCGCGAACAGTCGATAACGGCATGTCCCGGCCTGCTCTCAGCGACTACGATCATATTCCCAACGATTTGTGGACGTTTCGCTGTGCAATCGATCGCCGTGCCTGAGACATTTCGTATTGTGTTGTTACTAAATTGCACTTCCGCACCGGTGAGGGTGAATGCTGCAAATTTTCCCGGTGTTGCGATGCGGATTTCAGAATCCGCAAATATGGATCCAGATGCGTGGAAATGAGAGATCACCGCCGGGGAACCGTCCGTTGAGAGTTGCCGGATCCGGACGCCGTGATTGGCATTCCCGTGGACATAGACAAGCGGTAGCTGACTGTCAGATGGCATTCGGATATCGAAGAAACGAGGAGCGACAATGTCGATGTCGGGGCCAGCACCCGCACCCAGATCGATCAATCCACGCTTTCCGGGCACATCTCTTCGCTTTGAAAAGGGCTTTGCATCCCAACCCCGGATTTCCGGCGAAACTATTTTCACATTTCGCGCCGTACATTCGATCGCCGACTTGCCGTTGTCTAGAAAGCGGCACCGATTCACGAGGATGTCCGACACGCCGTCAATCGAGGAAATCAGGAGTCCCGGTCCCTGATTCCCGGCAAACGTAACGCCGTCGATCACGCCGAAGCGAAGTCGGTCACGCGGATAGTCGCTGATATGGT
The DNA here is from genome assembly GCA_031397145.1 of Sphingomonadales bacterium. Lineage (GTDB taxonomy): Bacteria > Pseudomonadota > Alphaproteobacteria > Sphingomonadales > Sphingomonadaceae > Aquisediminimonas. Next base: position 7,489 of record JANNLW010000424.1, read on the forward strand.
CCGGTTCCAGGTCGATTCCCGCGCACGGACCGGTGGCGCCTGGAACATCCCATAGTCCGTGCGTTTGCGCGTACAGTCCTCCGATCACTTTCCAGTTTAGACTTTCCGCGATCGTCAGGCCTTGACGGAAATTGTTGATCGCCTCGCAGTCCTGCATGATCCAGTTGCTTGAAATATTAGCCAAGATGACCTTTCGCCCGTCTCCCGTTCCCTGGCCCGCCGATGTACATACCATGAAGCCGTCGGTCGTGCCGTTGATGGCACGCACACGTCTGAGCGTCCAATTGTGACAAGCGTCGAGAACGATCAGGTGCCCTGGCGCTTCCGCCGTTGCACGGTTTGAGCGATTGCCGTCACAAGTGACGCCTTCAACCAGAAAATCCGAACACCCTGCAAAGTAGAAAACGGAGTATCCATATGTCGGCGGCACTCCGGCATCGACCGAAATGCGTCCATTGCCGATGATGGAGAATCTGGATTTCTCGACAATTTCCAACTGACGGTCAATCACATAATCGCGATCGATACGTGCCCCCAACCCGTTTCCGAGCATGCTGGTGAGACGCTGGAGCATATGCCAATCGGAGTCACCGGGCTCGCGAACCTGCTCCGGCGTCATATAGCGGTTCGGGCTGGCAGGACGGTGCTCGGCGCCGTCGCCTGCCGCACGCGAGGTTATGCCTAGTCCGGCCAATACAGCTCCGCTTGTCAGCAAGTACCTTCGATTCAAGTCGACTTGTCCAATTTCGGCTAATGAGCGTTGGATGGATCGCGAGCGTGTGTTACGCATAATCGTATCTGAATAAGAACCCGAGTGAATATGTTGAACGATTCAATGCTCCTCTTTCTCGAATTGAACGAGGTGAATTTCGAGTTCGTCTCCAAATATGCCGAACAGGGACTTTTGCCACATTTCAAATCACTTCTGAATAGGCATGGATTTGCCGAAACGACCTCTGAGAAAGAATATCATGAGCTCGAACCCTGGATCCAGTGGGTCACTGCACATACCGGACTTCCCTATTCCCAGCATCGCGTATTCCGGCTCGGCGACATTGTCGCGACCGACATCGAGCAGATTTGGGAACAATTGGCGCGAACCGGCCTGACGGTCGGTGCCATCAGCCCAATGAACGCCAAATGCAGGTTGCACGACGCAGCGTTTTTTGTTCCTGATCCCTGGACGCCTACCGATATCATTGCCGATCCGGTTGTAAAGCGATTGTTCGCGGCCATTGTGCAAGCGGTCAACGACAATGCGCAGTCGCACATCACGTTTCAATCTGCTATCAGCCTGGCCGTCGGCAGTGCCGCGACTGCGTCGCCTGCGCGCTATTTGCGCTATGTCCAATATTTCGCAAAAACCCTATCGCGGCCTTGGATGAAGGCTATATTTCTCGACCAACTCCTGTCCGACCTGTTCGTAAAGTACACCCGCGCACACCAACCGAACTTTGCGACCCTGTTTTTGAACGCTGGCGCACACATCCAGCATCACTACATGTTTTCGGCATCAGCCTATGACGGCTCAATGCGCAACCCGAAGTGGTATGTCCGCGACGGGGTTGATCCGCTTCTTGATGTCTATCAAGCCTATGACAGGATATTGGGCGACATTATCCGCCAATTTCCCCGTGCCCGGTTGATGTTGGCCACTGGTCTGCATCAGGATCCGCACGGCAAGGTTACCTATTATTGGCGTATTAGAGATATTGGAGAATTTCTCTCCCAAACCGGCGTTCCATATCGATCGGTAGAAACCCGAATGTCACGAGACTTCCTGGTTCGGTGTCAATCTGAACAGGAGGCCGCGATTACTCAGGAATTACTCGAATCCGCCGGCACGACGGATGGAACCCCATTGTTCGAAGTCGACAATCGCGGAAACGATCTGTTCGTCATGTTCACCTATCCGTTTGAAATTGTCGAATCGACCGACTTCTTGATGGGGGGCACGCCCCACAAAAACCTTTTGCAGCATGTCGTATTCGTGGCGATTAAGAACGGCGAGCACAATGGAATTGGCTATTTTCTAGATACTGGAGCAACGGATTCACTGACGGGAACCAGCTTCCCGTTGACAGGGATTCCCACGAGAATTCGTTCAGTTTTCGGCGTTCAGGAGCCTGACCTTGCTGCCTAGATATTCCGACACAGATTGATCAGATTGCAGTTAACGCACGAACACCGCTGCCGCAGGCGTCAACGCAATTACAAGATAAACAATCAGCCCCACTGGCCAGCCAAATTTATCCTGGAGGTGATGGTGCAAATGGTCCCTATCTGCAGACATCGGCGATTGTCCGCGACGCAGCCGGATGAAGGTGAGCCTGAATGAGTCCAAGACCGGCGTTGCGAAAAGTAACATGAGTTCGTCAGCCGTAATTGCGCGCCCCATATGCGTACCTCGCGTATTATAGGTCGCGATCGCTACAAGACCTACCGCCGCCGAAAAACCATAGGAACCGCCATCCCCCAAAAACAAGCGACCGGCAAGATTAAAGCCAAGAAGGACCGCAAGTCCTGCCAACAAAATGGCGATCACGAAAACAATAGGCATTGGAGCACGCGTCGCCAGTAAAATGAGCCATCCAATGCACAGCCCAATGACAAGTCCGTTCTTGCCGTCTGCCATGTTCACGGCATTGACAAGGCCGACACAGCACAAGGTTGTGAACGCGACTCCGATCGGAAGCAAGCCAAGGCCGAGTTCCAAATCGAAAGCAGCGAAATCAAGTACCCGAACATTGAACAGCGGATCCACGAGGGCAACGGATCCAAAGGCGAGCATTGAAAGGAGTATCCGATCTCGTGCCGCAAGCGAACGACGGTCATCCGCCATGCCCAGCAGGGTGATAGAAAGTACAACAAGGCCGAAGAAAAGGAGCGATTGCTGAAACCCCTTTGGTACAAGGATCAACACGTCAAACACGATGCAGGGAAGGATGATTGCACTTAGCGTCAGCCCACCAAGCAAGGGCGTAGAAACCTGGTGCAGTTTGCGGTCGTCAGGCTCGTCCATCAGGCCAAGACGTGTGCATACGGCTACGCCGTTCCATGCCAGGGTCACGGTTGCAAGTGCTGACAAAGCACAGATAATCAAGAGACCAGACGGAAGCATAAAATCCAGAATTTCCAACTCAGCGAACATTGCGCTCCGCCGGGACGAAGCAGGGCGTCCCTAAATTGACGTGAAGATCAGGTCTACCTCAATTGTGCGCGGAACAATCGATCCGTGGATGCACGTAAATCTTGATGGTTTAAATTTCGCGTACCCCTAAACCTTCAAATCCCGCGCAATCGTCTTCTTCGTCCCCTCCCCATAGGGCGGCATGAAGCCTGCCAGCTTGGCGATGTTGATCTTGGGCTGGTGATAGACGCTCTTGGCATGGCTGAAGGTCTTGAAGCCGTCATGGCCGTGGTAGGACCCCATGCCTGACGGGCCGACGCCGCCAAAGGGCAATTCTTCCATCGAGACGTGGAAGACCACATCATTGACCGTCACGCCGCCCGAAACGGTGCGGTCGAGGACCTGGCGCTTCTCGCCTTCCTCGCTGCCAAAATAATAAAGCCCGAGTGGTCGATCGTGCCGATTGACATAATCGATCGCCTCCTCGACCCGCTCATACGTCTTGATTGGAAGAACGGGGCCAAAGATCTCCTCCTGCATTACCTTCATGTCATCGGTCGGATTGCGGACGAGATAGAGCGGCATCTTGTTGCCGTTCGAAGACGCGAAATCCTCGTCGGCCGGGTTGATCTCGACAACGTCTGCGCCTTTGGCGCGCGCATCATCGAGATAACCGTTCAGCCGATCCCGGTGGCGGCTGTTCATCACTGACGTATAGTCCGGATTGTCGAGCAGGGTGGGATACATCACCGAGACGGCCTTCCTCATCCCTTCCACAACCAACTCCTCCTGTTCCTCTGGAACCATCAGATAGTCCGGTGCGAGGCAGATTTGGCCGGCATTCATCATCTTGCCCAGGGCGATGCGCTGGGTTGCGGCGGCAACATCGGCGGAACGGCCGATAATCGTCGGCGATTTGCCGCCCAGTTCAAGGGTGACTGGCGTCAGATTGTCGGCCGCTGCATGAAGGATGTGCTTGCCGATTCCCGTCGCACCGGTGAAGATCAAATGATCGAACGGCAATTCGGCAAAGGCCTTTCCAACATCAGGTCCACCGCTGACGAACAGCGCCTCGGTCGCGTCGAAATATTTCGGCCCGACCGTTTCGAACAGGGCAGCGACGGTCGGCGTAAACTCGGACGACTTGACCATGACCCGATTGCCGGCCGCAAATGCGCCCGCAATGGGACCCATCGTCAGTTGGACGGGAAAATTCCACGGCGCGATGATCCCGATTGAGCCCTTGGGCTGGAATTCGACAATCCCCTTCGCGCCGAGCAGGCCGAGTGGAAAATCAAGCTTGCGGCGCTCAGGCTTCATCCACTTGTCGAGATTTTTCATCGAGTGCTTGAGCGTGCGGATTGACGCGGTAATATCGGCGATCCAGCTCTGCTCTGCGCTTCGATGCCCGAAATCTTCGGACATCGCGTCCACAAAGGCCTGACCATGATCCACGAGCAAGGCCACAGCCCGTTGCAGCCGATCCTTGCGTGCCGCAGCCGATACTGGAAGTTCGGCCGTGAATGCTGTCCGCTGCGCCTGCAACGCTGTCAGCATCTGGTCCTTGGTGATCGCCATGTTTCCGCTCCATTTTTCTGGTTCTGAGTTGCGATCCGATATGGCGGGCGCTTTGCCTGAGGGCAAGTCCAAGTCGGACAGGCGGCAACGCATTGCGTTGAATTTGGTATCGTATCGTCAAGGATTTTCGGCTAGCCCGCCAGACAATTCATCGAAGAGGACATAGTGTGACGTTTTTGATTACCGGAGTAGCGGGTTTCATCGGTTACAGCCTGGCCGAGCGCCTTCTCGCACGTGGAGAGGTTGTGGTCGGGATCGACAATATGAACGACTATTATGACCCCACACTCAAAAAAGCACGCATCAAGGACCTGTCCGATCGCCATGGCAACCAGTTCACGTTTCGATTGGTCGACTTTTCCGATGACGTTGCGCTGGACAAAGCCCTTGATGAC
>JANNLW010000460.1:0-6286 GCA_031397145.1 Sphingomonadales bacterium
TATTATCAAAGCTTTTTGCAGTTCAATAGATAGCCTTTAGTTTATGTCGCTTTCAGGGTGGCAAACCGAGTTTGCCGAGCCATTGCGGAGCTTGTTTCCAACTAACGGTTGGATAGCGTTTGATCCTTGCGGGTTGAACACCCTGCTAGATCGACGTCAGTGGTTTCGTTCACGCTTGCGACAGTATGATGCTATCATCAGGAACGTTATGGCCATTCCCGCATTTCATTTTACCGCTTCGCTTGCCCTTGGAATTGGTGCGGCGCCCTCGACAGAGGCTGTAACCGTTTATCCTTCGGGCCAGGTGCATCGCCTCTCACGCGAAGAAGCACAAGCCGTTCAGGATGCCGCCGCAGACCGCAATATCAACGCCCCGTCTCTCGATGATCGCCCGGTTCCCGACGGCCGCATTCACGGCGAAATCGGGTTTGGAATTGGTACGGGAGGCTATAATTCGATCTTTGGCACAGCGTACATTCCGCTTGGCGACGATGGATTCGCCGCCCTCTCGTTTGAACGCTCCGATTTCGGCAGGCACGGTTTTCGCCGTTAGGCTTTACTCCGCCGCAATCGCGAGCGGCTCTTCGTCCTGAGCTTTGATCGTACCCGTCGCCTTGTAGAAGTGCATTGCGCCATCTTCGAGTTTGCCATGGCGCATCAGTTTCTTGTCGGCTCTGTAGTTGTGGTAGATGATCCAAGGATCGACATCACCCTGCTTGGGAACAAGTCCCTGGGCGCGCTGCACATAGCCTGACTTGAGGTTCATCATCCCACCTTCGGCCTCACCGACGCCATGAGGCTCTGCGACGCAGATGTCCGTTCCTGTATCGCGCATATGGTTTAGCAGGCGGCAAACATATTCGCTGATCAGATCTGCCTTGAGCGTCCAACTCGCGTTCGAATAGCCAAATGAGGAGGCAAGGTTCGGAATGTCCGAATACATGCAGCCCTTGTAGCTGAACGTCTGGCCCACGCGGCGTGGCTGGCCATCGACGAGCATTTCAACCCCGCTCATGATCTCCATCTTGAGGCCCGTTGCGGTCACGATGATATCGGCATCGAGACGCTTGCCCGACTTGAGGACGATGCCGGTTTCGTCGAAATGATCGATATGGTCGGTCACAACTTCGGCCTTGCCGCTCTTGATCGCCTCGAACAGGTCGGCATCGGGAACAAGGCACAGTCGCTGTTCCCAAGGATTGTAACTCGGCGTGAAATGTGTTGCGACATCATATCCCGAAGGAAGCTTCTCTGTCGTCAACTCCAGCAATTTCGAGCGCACGAAATCGGGCTTGCGTTGTGTCAGGTTGAAGAAATAGGCCTGCATGTTGATGTTCTTGAACCGCGTGATCGCATAGGCGAGTTTATGCGGCAGGAACTTGCGAAGGCGATTGGCAAACATGTCCTTTGCCGGACGTGAGGCAAACCAGGTTGGCGATCGCTGGAGCATCGTCACGTGCCCTGCACCCTGCTGAACCATCGCCGGGATGATCGTGACAGCCGTCGCGCCGCTTCCGATAACGACTGTGCGTTTGCCCTTGTAGTCAAGGTCTTCGGGCCAGAATTGCGGATGGAAGACCGTGCCCTTGAACCGGTCGCGTCCCGCGAATTCGGGCTGGTATGGATCGGAATAGCTGTAATAGCCCGTGCACATATAGAGGAACCGGCATTGCATCTGAACAGTTTCGGCATCGCCCTTGTGGACGGTGACATTCCAGCGCGCCGTGTCACTATCCCATTCGATCTTGGTCACGCGATGATTGTAGCGGATGGACTTTTCGATTCCGTATTCGCGAGTGGTCTCATGGAGATAGTCGAGGATTGACGGTGCGTCGGCGATCGATTTTTCATGCGTCCATGGTTTGAAGCTGAAGCCCAGCGTATGCATGTCTGAATCGGAGCGAATGCCGGGATAGCGGAACAGGTCCCAGGTCCCGCCGATGGCATCGCGGCCTTCGAGAATGGCAAAACTGCGATCCGGGGCGTTCTTTGAAAGGTGCACGGCTCCGCCAATACCCGATATGCCCGCCCCGACGATCAGTACGTCCAGCGTTTCCATTGCCATTCCCTCTCATTCGCCCTCGACTGCTAAACAGTCTCGAAAAGCAACGAATTTGTCAACTATTTGGCGAACATCCGCAAGTGACGCTAGGGCGTGGCGCTGCTATCGAGATCATCTATCCAGTGGAGCCAGACAAGAATGACCGATTCGCCGCAATCGCCGCCGGAAGTGGAAGAGGCCATGCAGGGCTTGGTCGAGGCCGGAACGCAGGCGATCAATTTCTGGCGTCAAGGTCTTGATTCCTGGGCACCGCTGCTCGCGCCACTCGCCGCGGCCGGTCGGGATAAGGTCCATCCGCGCGACAAGCGCTTTGCCAGCACCGAATGGGAGCATCCTGTCTTCGATCTGATGCGTCAGGGTTATTCGGTGATGTCCGACTATATGCTCGGTGCCGTCGAAAACCTCGATAGCGTGCCACCCGAACAACGCGCACGGATTGCCTTTGCAGTGCGCACGATCGTTGAAGCGATGAGCCCGGCCAACTCACCCTTCACGAACCCCGTCGCCCTCAACCGCGCGATCGAGACCAAGGGCCAGAGCCTGATGTCAGGGATGCAGCATCTGGCGGAGGATCTGAAACGCGGGCAAATGACTCACACCGATCCCGACGCGTTCAGGCTTGGCGAGAATATCGCGGTCACGCCCGGAAAGGTCGTGCACCAGACAGCTTTATATCAGTTGATCCAGTATGCGCCGGCGACCGAAACCGTCCTCAAGACGCCGCTGGTCATCTTCCCGCCCTGGATCAACCGTTTTTACATTCTCGACCTCACCGCCGAGAAAAGCTTCATCAAGTGGTGCGTGGATCAGGGCATAACGGTGTTCGTGGTCTCGTGGAAATCGGCCGATGCCAGCCTCGCCGAAATCGTCTGGGACGACTACATCGCGGCCCAGATCGATGCGATCGATACAATCCGAGACCTGCTTGATGTAAAGGACGTTCATGCCATCGGCTACTGTGTTGCCGGTACGACGTTGGCAGCGACGCTGTCCATTCTCGCGGCACGAGGCGAGGCAGACAAGGTCAAGTCGGCGACATTCTTTACCGCACAAGTCGATTTTTCGCGTGCGGGTGAGCTTTTGAACTTCATCGACGACGCCCAATTGAAGCTGATCGAGGGAATGGCGACTGATGGCTATCTTGACGGACGCTATCTGGCGCTGAGCTTCAACCTGTTGCGTGGCAAGGACCTTATCTGGAGCACGGTGGTCAGCAACTATCTGCTTGGCCAGGATTATCCTGCGTTCGACCTGCTTCACTGGAATGGAGACGTCACGAATCTGCCCGCAAAATGGCATCGCGCCTATCTCTGCGATCTTTATCGCGACAACAAGCTCGTCCAGCCCGGTGCGTTAAGCGCGCTCGGTATCCCGATTGACCTCACAAGGGTCGAAACCCCGTCGTTCATCCAGGCCGGCCGGGAAGACCACATCGCACCCGTCGAAAGCGTCTGGAAGATTCGCGACCAGTTTCGCGGGCCGCTGACATTCCTGCTTGCGGGCAGTGGGCATATTGCCGGCGTGGTCAATCCACCGGCACAGATGAAATATCAATATTGGACAAATGATGCCCCTGTGGCCTCACTTGAGGAGTTTATTGCTGGCGCAACCGAAACCAAAGGGAGCTGGTGGCCCTACTGGATTGAATGGCTCAAGGGTCTCGGCGCGAAGACAGTGGCGGCCGAGGGGGCTCGCGTTCCGGGCGAAGGCAAATTTCGAGCGATCGAGGATGCGCCGGGGACTTACGTCAAGACACGCTGACGCTATTTGCGCTGTCTGGCTTTCCAGTCTTGGACTGCCTTTAGCGTATTGGCGACATGGTTGCGATAGTCGCGGTCCGAATAGGCATAGACGATTTGCCCATTAGGCGCGATGACATAGGATGTGCGGCTTGAACGACCGGCCACAGGAAGGGCGACGTCATAGGCCTTGATGATCATCGGGCTTGCGACGGCAACGGCAAATTTGTTGCGACACTCTTCTTTCGAAAAGCGTTGAAGATCTTCGATTTTATCCCCGGCAAGGCCGATGACCGTTGCCCCGGATTTCTTGAACGCGCCAGTTTGCTCGGCAAACTCGTGCGCTTCTGCCGTGCAGCCGGGCGTGAAGGCCGCCGGGAAGAAGTAAAGCACAACCGGGCCCTTCTTGAGCAATTGTGAAAGGGACAGGTTGAATGATTTGCCGGCAAGAGCTCCTCGGGTGGAAAAGTCCGGGGCTTTTGCGCCCGGGTTGAGCGCCGCGGTTGCCGGCGTCGCGGCGAGGATGGCAAGGATCAGGGGAATGACGCGCATCAGAATTCTCCACTCGAAAGATTTGAAACGTCGCTAGCTGTTTCGCGCGACGAGCGATAGGCGTTACTGCCTGAACAGCGTTGCCTGACGCTTGACAGTTTAGCGACTCAAGGCTAATCCGACTTCACTTCCAAAACACCGTTCCCACGGCGGCGCCTTTTTGCGCGCGTCGTGTTTCGTGTATTCTGGAAGTTTAAAGCGTCGAGATGGGTCGGTTCGCCAGCCGCCCTGTGGAGCAGGAGATCAAAGTTCATGGCACGTATTGCAGGGGTCAATATCCCTACCAACAAGCGCGTTGAAATTGCGCTGACTTATATCCACGGCATTGGTCCAACCAAAGCCAAGGAAATAACGACCAAGCTGGGCATCACGCCAGAGCGGCGCGTTCAAGACCTGAATGATCAGGAAGTGCTTCATCTGCGCGAAGCGATCGATGCCGGGTACACGGTCGAAGGTGATCTTCGTCGCCAGACGGCAATGAACATCAAGCGCCTGATGGATCTTGCCTGCTACCGCGGGTTGCGCCATCGCAAGGGTCTTCCGGTTCGTGGCCAGCGCACGCATACCAATGCGCGTACCCGCAAGGGCAAGGCTAAAGCAATTGCTGGCAAGAAGAAGTAGGCCTTCGCCAGTACTTTCAAGCGTTCAGATCTAGGTCAGGAATTCAAAATGGCACGCGAACCACAGCGCATAAAGCGCCGCGAGCGTAAAAATATCACGGCCGGTGTTGCCCATGTCAACGCCAGCTTCAACAATACGATGATCACCATTACCGATGCTCAAGGTAACACGATTGCCTGGTCATCGGCTGGCACGATGGGTTTCAAGGGCAGTCGCAAATCTACACCCTATGCGGCCCAGGTTGCCGCAGAAGATGCGGGAAAAAAGGCCTCCGAACATGGCGTCCGTACGCTGGAAGTCGAAGTAAAGGGTCCGGGTTCGGGCCGCGAGAGTGCGCTTCGTGCGCTTCAGGCGGTCGGCTTCCAAATCACGTCGATCCGCGACGTGACGTCGATCCCGCACAACGGTGTGCGTCCGTCGAAACGTCGGCGGGTCTAATTTGTTCTGGCAGGGCGCGTTCGCCCCGCCAAATTGTTTCAATCGGTGGCAAGGCGGACGCGCCTTTCACCCAACCCCAAGGGGAAGACCGTGGCAGTCAATACCAGGAACTGGCAGGAACTTAAGAAACCCGACACGCTCGAAAAGAAAACGGGCGGCGATGCAGGTCGCAAGGCGAGCTTCATCGCCGAGCCTCTCGAGCGTGGCTTTGGCCTCACACTCGGCAACGCGTTGCGACGCGTGCTGCTCTCCTCGCTTCAGGGCGCGGCGGTAACGTCGGTCAAGATCGAGAACGTGCTTCACGAATTTTCGTCGCTGGCAGGTGTGCGCGAAGACGTGACCGACATGGTCCTCAACATCAAGCAGATCGCGATCCGCATGCAGGGCGAAGGCGCCAAGCGCCTCCAGCTTTCGGCGACCGGCCCGGCGGAAGTGACCGCAGGCATGATCGCCGTATCGGGCGATATCGAGATAATGAACCCCGATCATGTGATCTGTCACCTCGATCAGGGCGCTTCGCTCAACATGGAGCTGACCGCCGATACCGGCAAGGGCTACGTCCCCGCTGCTTCGAACCGTCCAGCGGATGCTCCCATCGGTCTGATTCCGGTCGATGCGCTCTACTCGCCGGTCCGCCAGGTCGCTTACAAGGTGGAAAACACCCGGGTCGGGCAGGAACTCGATTATGACAAGCTGACGCTGACCATCGAGACAGACGGAACGATAACGCCAGATGACGCGCTCGCTTATGCAGCGCGCATCCTGCAGGATCAGCTCCAGCTCTTCGTCCATTTCGACGAAGCGATGGCGCAATCCGCGCAGCTCATCGGGATGGCGGCTCCGTCTCCGTCCGAAAGCGCAAGCGACAGCAACA
>JANNLW010000461.1:0-1897 GCA_031397145.1 Sphingomonadales bacterium
CCGTGGATACGGGCGATACCATCACCAACCGACAGCACTTGGCCGACTTCGGACACTTGGGCTTCGTTGCCAAAACTGGCAATCTGATCCTTGATAACACGGGAAATTTCTGCGGCGCGGATGTCCATTTTTAGCCTTTCATCGCATTCGCGAGGGTGTTCAAACGGGTGCGGATCGACGAATCGATCATCTGGGAGCCGATCTTCACGACCAGCCCACCAAGAATGGTGGGATCGACCTTGAGGTCGACCGCGACGTCACGGCCCACCTTGGTGCGGAGTTGCTTCTTGAGCGCCGTAATCTGCGCCGCGTCGAGCGGATGGGCCGAAGTAACTTCGGCCGTCGCTTCACCCCGATGGGCGGCCGCAAGGGCGTTGTAGGATTTAATGACTGGGCCAAGCTGGCCAAGGCGGCGGTTCTGGGCGAGGACGCCGAGAAACTTCCCGGTCAGGCCGTCAAGCTTCATGGTCTTGGCGACCGCCGCGACGGCCTTCGTTGCTGCGGCACGAGAGAGCAGAGGGTTGGTCGTCAGTGCAGCAAATTCTTTGGATTGCTCGAGCGCAGCGCTCAAACCCGAAAGGCTTTCGCCAACCGAATCGATCGCCTTGGCGTCGCGAGCCAGTTCGAACAGGGCGGTTGCATAACGCCCCGCCAGACTAGCCTGAATGCCGCCGGAATTCTCCACGCGCGAATAATCCTCATGAGACCGAGAAGTGTGCGATGACCCAGCGGAACAGGCTTTCACCCCCCGCCAAAGTCGCGGCGCGCCTAGCAACGATTTTGCTGCGATGCAAGATAGGATTGCCCATTCACCTGTTCCCAACCCGTCATTCCCGCGAAGGCAGGAATCCATTGACTCAGGCTTGCCCGAAGCTCCAGTCCTGCCGACACACGGGGCCCTTGGATTCCCGCCTTCGCGGGAATGACGGGTCGTGGCTGAAGCGAAGGAGTAGCGAATGGGCCAAATGATTCGCATGACAATGGCCGACGGCGCCGAAATAGGCGTCTATCACGCCGACGCAAAAGGTGAGCGCCGCGGCGGACTCGTGCTGGTCCAGGAAATATTCGGCGTGACCGACCATATCCGCGAGTTGTGCGATGAATATGCGGAAGATGGCTATGAAGTCCTCGCGCCTGCGCTCTATGACCGCGAGCATCCCGGCTTCGAAGCGGGCTATACCGGCCCTGATTTCGAGCGCGCGGTAGAACTGGCGCGCAAACTCCATCCGTTCGAGCTCTCGCTCAAGGACGCCCAGACTTGCATCGATGCCCTCAAGGAAAAAGGCCCGGTCTTCATCACCGGCTATTGCTATGGCGGATCGATCGCGTGGGCGATGGCCGGGCAGAGCGACGATCTCGCGGCTTCATCGGCCTATTATGGCAGCCTCGTGCCTACCATGTTTGCAGACCAGGCACCCAAATGTGCAAGCATCGCCCATTTCGGGCGCTTTGATACCGGCATCCCGATGGAAGGCGTCGAGGCGTTGATCGCGAAGAGGCATCCAACAGCCGAGATTTTTGTCTACGAAGCCGGGCATGGTTTCAATTCGGACCGCCGCAAGGATTATCACGAACCGAGTGCGGACCTGGCGCGGGAACGGACCTTGGCGCTCTTCAAGGCATGTGGCGGATAATTTCGTCCGTGCGGCTTTGGCCTGTTCGAATGCGCCTGTCAGGGCAGCAGCAGGCTGGCGTCTCCGTAGGAATAGAACCGATAACTGCTTGAAATCGCATGAGCATAAGCCGCCTGCATTCTCTCCCGCCCCATCAACGCACTGACCAGCATAAATAATGTCGATTTGGGAAGATGAAAGTTCGTCATCAGGCCATCGATGCCCTTGAACCGGTAGCCCGGTGTGATGAAGATTGAGGTATCGCCTTCAAACGGCAGGACGCC
>JANNLW010000472.1:0-1817 GCA_031397145.1 Sphingomonadales bacterium
CCCCGCGCTCGACATCGAGGGGCTGGGCGAGAAGACCATCGAGGAATTCTTCAGCGTTGGCTGGCTCCACAGCCCTGCCGACGTCTTCCGCCTCCACACACACCGCGACGAAATCCTGACGCGGGAAGGCTGGAAGGAAAAATCGGTCGACAACATACTCGACGCCATCGAGGCGAAGCGCACGCCCGATCCGGGGCGCTTCCTTTTCGGGCTGGGCATCCGCCATGTCGGCGTGGTCACGGCGCGCGATCTGGTCAAGGCATTCAGCACGGTCGAAGCGATTGCCGAAACCGCGCGGCATGACGACGCCCTTGCCGAACTGACGGCCATCGACGGGATCGGCCCAATCGTAGCGCAGGCGCTGGTCGCATTCTTCCATGAGCCGCACAATCGTGAGGCGTGGAACGACCTCCTGTCGGAAGTCTCGCCACTCGTCTATATTTCGAACATCCGCGCCTCGGCGGTCAGCGGCAAGACTGTGGTCTTTACCGGCAGCCTCGAAACGATGAGCCGCGACGAGGCCAAGGCGCAGGCCGAAGCCCTGGGAGCGAAGACCTCGGGATCGGTCTCGGCCAAGACAGATCTGGTCGTCGCTGGGCCGGGGGCTGGCTCAAAGCTCAAAAAGGCGGCAGAACTGGGTATCGAAATAATCGATGAGGCCGGATGGGCGGCCATTGTAGCGGGGGCAGCATGAACGACAAACCGGGTTTTCTTGATAGACTGCAACGCGATCTTGAGGCGCCCATCGAAGTGCGCGGCTTTGGCAGCGGCTGGTTCTCAGGCTTTTTTGCGCTGCTATTCGCGATCATCGGTTGCGGCATGGTTGTGGCGCTGCGCTACCCGGAGTACTTCGCAACGCCCGAGCTTCAGACCGTCAAGAACTGGGCGGGCTTCCGCGTCTTCGTCCACCTTGTCCTGCTGGCCTCTTATGGTCTTGCCCTGCTCAGCCTGTTGTTGCGCCCGCGCAAGGGGATGGGTTTTACCGCGCTCGGTATCGGAATTGTCGCTGCCCTGCTGGGCGGAGCCAATGTCCAACCGGCTGAAACGCATGATTGGGGTATCTTTTTCGGGCTCGATTTCTTCATGGTCAACCTGCTGGTGACCGGCCTGATGTTCGCGCCAATCGAGCGGATATTCCCGCATCGTCAGGCGCAGCGCCTGTTCCGTATCGAGTGGCGTGAGGATTTGTTCTATTATCTGATCAGCTCGATGCTCGTGCAGATTTTTACCTTCCTCGCACTCGCCCCTTCGACGATCATCAATGCGAATACGAGCAATTGGGAGGCGTTTCGTGCGGGCGTCGCATCGCTGCCCTGGGTCGTGCAATTCCTGCTCGTCATCCTGCTCTCCGACCTGTTCCAGTATTGGTATCATCGCATCTTCCACCGCGTCCCCTTTCTCTGGGGATTCCATGCCGTCCATCATTCAGCCAAGGCGATGGATTGGCTCGCGGGTGCGCGAATGCATTTCGTCGAGGTCGTCCTGCTGCGCGGGGTGACGTCGCTTCCCCTGTTCACCTTGGGCTTCAGCCCATCGGTGATGCAGGCCTATGTCGCGTTCGTGTACATTTATTCCTCGCTACTCCACGCCAATCTGCGGGGCGATTTCAACCAGCTTGGCCATTGGGTCGCGACGCCGCGTTTCCATCACTGGCATCACGGGCTTGAGCAAGAGGCAGTCGACGTGAATTTCGCGATCCACCTTCCGCTGCTCGACAAGCTGTTTGGCACTTTCTACCTTCCGCCCGGAAAATGGCCCGACAATTACGGTGTGCCCGAGGATGTCCCCAACGGATACTGGGCGCAGATGCGCTATCC
>JANNLW010000201.1:0-16041 GCA_031397145.1 Sphingomonadales bacterium
CAGACGGCTATTTGAAGAAGAAGGGCATGGTTATTGCGCCGGAGGATGTGCGCGCAACGAACGCCGAAATTGTCAAGGCAATGAGCCTGCTTGACCCCACAACACTGAAATAGCGGTGCAAGCATTGATCACTTTGCGGGGGCGCACATGTCAACATCGTTCCTGATCCTGCTCGTCCTTGGGTTGGGCCTTGTCGGATGGCTGGTTGCGCGCGGGAAAGCCGTAAAACTGGCAACCCCCGGCAGTCGTGAGCTTCATTCCCTGCCGCGCTATCACGGTGCCTATGTGGCTCTCTGGGCTATTGTTCCGGCGCTGATCGTCTTTGCCTTGTGGTCGTCGTTTTCGCCGCAATTGATCAGTGCTGCTGTTCTGGCGGATCCTGCCGCAAAGGCCTTGCCCACGATTGCAATTGACCGCGCTGCCGTCCTGTCCGAGGCAGCGGAATTGGCGAGCGGTGCGATCGAGGCGGGCTTCAATCCTGCGTCAGATGCATTGGTGCCGGCATTCAAGGCGGCGCAGGCGAAATTCGGCCTGATCGGGACGATATTGACTCTGCTCGTCGCCTTTTCCTGCGGTGCCTATGCATTTACCCGGGTGAGGGTCGGCTTCAAGGCTCGCACCAAGGTCGAGCGGGTCACGATGCTGGTCTTGCTGCTTGCTTCGCTGATGGCAATCCTGACGACCGTCGGCATCATCGCTTCACTGATTTTTGAAACCGGACGATTCTTCGCGGACGTCTCCCCGATTGATTTCCTGTTCGGAACGCATTGGAATCCCACCGAATACGGCGGCACCGACCAAGGAGAAAATTTCGGCGCGATACCGCTATTCTGGGGGACGATATTCATCGGAGCGATCATTGCGATGATTGTCGCAATTCCGTTAGGCTTGATGAGTGCAATCTACTTGACGCAATACGCCGATGCCCGCTTCCGGTCATTCGCCAAACCCTTGCTCGAAATTCTCGCTGGTGTGCCTACGGTTGTTTACGGCTATTTTGCTGCGCTGACGGTTGCCCCGATGGTTCGCGATCTGGCGGTGAGACTCGGCATGGAAAACCCGTCGACCGAAAGCGCGCTTGCGGCCGGCATGGTGATGGGTGTGATGATCATTCCGTTCGTTTCCTCAATGGCGGATGACAGTATCGCTGCCGTTCCGCAGTCCATGCGCGACGGATCTCTTGCGATGGGCGCGACGACTTCCGAGACAATTAGACGGGTGTTGATTCCTGCGGCATTGCCCGGGATTGTTGCTGGCGTGATGCTCGCGATCAGCCGGGCAATCGGCGAAACCATGATCGTCGTCATGGCGGCGGGCGCAGCTGCCAATCTTTCCGCCAATCCCTTTGCAAGCATGACGACCGTTACATTCCAGATTGTACAGTTGTTGACGGGCGATCAGGATTTCAACACGCCCAAAACCTTGTCTGCGTTTGCGCTGGGGCTCGTCTTGTTTGTCGTTACGCTCCTGCTGAACATCATTGCACTCAGCGTGGTCAAGCGCTTCCGGGAGGCTTATGACTGATCAATCCTCCCTCTGGCGCAGTGCGGCCATGAGCCGCAAACTTGCCAAGCGCTACGCGTCCGAGCGCCGTTTCAAATGGACCGGCGTGCTCGCGATTGTCCTTTCGCTTTCCTTCCTCGCTTTTCTCCTGATCACGATGTTGGCAAACGGGGTGGGCGGGATTGATTGGGCGTTTCTGTCCGGCTCGGATTCGACCGATCCGGGGACGGCAGGCATTTGGGGGGCATTCAAGGGATCCTTGCTGACGATGGGCGTAACGCTCGCACTTTCGTTTCCCATGGGCGTCCTGTCAGCAATTTATCTGGAGGAGTTCGCTCCAAAAAGTCGCTGGGTCGACATTGTCGAAGTCTCGATCAACAATCTTGCAGCCGTGCCATCGATTATCTTCGGTCTTCTCGGACTTGCGGTCTTCATCAGCGCCTTCGGGTTGCCGCGCTCCGCGCCACTCGTTGGCGGCATGACGCTCGCGCTGATGACGTTTCCGGTGATCGTTATATCCGGTCGCAACGCAATCAAGGCAGTTCCGCCGTCGATCCGGGATGCTGCGCTCGCTATTGGTGCAAGTCCGGTGCAGGTCGTGCTGCATCATATACTTCCACTTGCACTGCCGGGCATTTTGACAGGAACGATCATTGGCATGGCTCGTGCTCTTGGAGAAACGGCGCCGTTGCTGATGATTGGGATGCGCGCCTTCGTTTCAACGCCGCCGGATGGAATTCTGGAGCCTGCAACTGTCCTGCCGATGCAGATTTTCCTGTGGTCCGATGAAGTTGATTCCGGATTTGTGCAGAACACATCCGCCGCAATCATCGTTCTTCTGGTCTTCCTGATCACGATGAACGGGATAGCAATCTATCTCCGCAACCGTTTCGAACAACGCTGGTAGGCGCAAAAAATGTCAGAACAAACTCCCAAGATGGCCGCGCGCGATGTGTCGGTTTACTACGGCACAAAAATGGCGATCGACAATGTTTCGATCGATATTGCAACCGAACATGTGACGTCGTTCATTGGACCGTCGGGCTGTGGAAAGTCCACCTTCCTTCGCGCCTTGAACCGCATGAACGATACGATTGCGAGCTGCAGGGTTGAGGGTGAGATCACCCTGGATGGGGAGGACATTCACACGTCGGGAATGGACGTGGTTCAGCTGCGTGCACGCGTCGGCATGGTGTTCCAGAAACCCAACCCGTTTCCAAAGTCCATTTATGAAAACGTAGCCTATGGTCCAAAAATTCACGGTCTGACCGCAAACAAGAGCGATCTTGACAGCGTTGTTGAAAAATCATTGCGGCGGGCGGGCTTATGGGATGAGGTCAAGGACCGGCTGACGGAAAGCGGCACGGCTTTATCAGGTGGCCAGCAGCAGCGGCTTTGCATCGCGCGCGCCATTGCAGTTGATCCAGAAGTCATCCTGATGGACGAACCGTGTTCGGCGCTCGATCCGATCGCCACTGCCCGAATCGAGGAATTGATCGATGAGTTGCGTGGGCGTTATGCGATCGTGATCGTCACCCACTCGATGCAACAGGCTGCGCGGGTATCGCAGCGCACCGCCTTTTTTCATTTGGGTGTCATGGTAGAATATGGGGCAACATCGGACATCTTCACCAATCCGCGCGAAACGCGTACCAAGGATTACATCACCGGACGCTACGGTTAGGAGCGCGTATCATGAATGAACATACCGTCAAATCGTTTGACGATGACATTACTCAATTACGGGGCCTGATTGCGCAAATGGGTGGCCATGCCGAAGTGGCGATTCAGGGCGCAATGTCGGCATTGATCCGTCGTGATAGTGCCGTCGCGCAGAAGGTCATCGAGGACGATCACAAGATAGATGCTCTCGAAGTCGAGGTAGACCGGCTTGCCGTGCAGATCATAGCGTTGCGCGCGCCAATGGCCGACGATCTGCGTGAAGTCGTTGCCGCGCTAAAGATTTCGGGTGTCGTCGAGCGTATCGGCGATTACGCCAAAAACATTGCCAAGCGCTCAGGAAATGTTGAAGGGCGAAGCAAAATTGAGCCGCTAACGCTCCTTCCGGCGATGGCGGAAATAGCATCGTCGATGGTTCACGACGTGCTCGATGCTTACGCCGCGCGCGACACAGCGAAGGCTGCCGAGATCATCGTGCGCGATCAAAAGGTCGATAACTTCTACGACGCCATTTTTCGCAACCTCGTTGCGCACATGATGGAGAATCCGTCAACGATCTCCAGTGCGGCCCAATTACTCTTTGTTGCCAAAAACCTGGAGCGGATCGGCGATCATGCGACGAATATCGCTGAAATGGTCCATTATGCTGCGACCGGCGAACATACACAGGAACGAGACAAAGGCGATCGCGCTAGCTCATGAACAAGCCAAGTTTACTCCTTGTAGAAGACGACACGGCCCTTGCCGACCTTCTTGACTGGCATTTCCAGCAGGAAGGATATGAAGTGGTGCGAACCCCCGATGGTGAGGAGGCTCTCCTGCTTGCGCGAGAATCGCCGCCCGATATCGTTCTTCTTGACTGGATGATCGAAGGTCTTTCAGGTATAGAAGTATGTCGGCGTTTGCGACGCACGTCAGAGACAGCCAATGTTCCGATCATCATGCTGACCGCACGTGGAGAGGAAGAAGATCGGATCCGTGGGCTCGAAACTGGCGCAGATGACTATGTAACCAAACCGTTTTCGCCGCGCGAACTTGTCGCGCGGGTCGCTGCGATTCTCAGACGCGTCCGTCCGTCGCTTGTCGGCGAGGTTCTTGTCTATGCCGATATCGAGCTTGATGCCGTCGCGCACAAATCAAAGCGGGGAGGGCAGTCGCTTCAACTTGGGCCAACGGAGTTCAGGTTGCTTCGCCATTTCCTCGAACATCCCGGCCGGGTCTTTTCGCGTGATCGCCTTCTTGATGCCGTTTGGGGAATGGACAGCGATATCGAACTGCGCACAGTCGATGTTCACATCCGTCGCTTGCGCAAAGCCGTAAATCTGCCGGGGCTGCCTGATCTGATCAGGACCGTGCGGTCCGCGGGCTATGCACTCGATCTCGACGCCTAACCAAACTTCCACAAAATATTTTCCCGTAAGTGCATCTGTTTGTGCATTTGATCCATATTGGAGGATATTCAAGCCTGGCGTTGATCAGGCAGACCTGTGGGAGGATCTGACGGCAATGCGAGTGCTCATTTGTGGAGGCCGACATTTCGAAGATGCGGCTGTAGTCGAAATCGAACTGTCCTGCATTCATGCAAAGACACCGATCAGCGTGATGATTCACGGTGGCTTGCCCGGAATCGGTTTTCCAGCCGAGGCATGGGCGCGCAGGAACAACGTCCATGTCATCCGCTACCCCGCGAATTTCTCCTTGGGCAAGTCCGGCGATTCAACCCGCGATCTTTTCATGCTGGAGGACAGCCGCCCCCAAACCTTGCTTGTGTTCCCGGGCGGTCGGCGCACGTCGGAACTCCTGCGGGAGGTCGGTTGGAGAGGTCTCCGCGTGATCGAAGTGCAAGCCACCGAACCGGGATTGCAGGCCGCTCGGTCCCTTCCGCCACTCTTACCAGTCAATCGTGAAGGTAATTTGCTGACTGTATGAAGCTGCGATTTCCTTACCGGTAAAAACAGCCGTAACCTGCACGGCGGTTCGGTCCGGCCCACCAGTTCCAATGCGCGCCAATCTTGATGAATCTGACACTCCATCGGGGGCCATGATCACGGTCCTTATCTTGATCGGTGTGCCGCCATTTTCCTTGTCGCTCGCTTGCAATGACGGTTGTTCGCTATTGCCAAGTGTAATTGCATAGGGCGTTCCGACCGGGCATGTGATTTCGACGGCGACTTTGCCCGTCCGCTCCTTTTCGCCAGGAGTGACGCTTCCCAGATCAAGTTCAAGATTGGGATCGCTGATTCTGCAGATTGCAGGAATAATTGCTGACACATCCAGCGCAGCGGTTTCCGACTGTGCCAGTGCAGGAGCGCCCGTCATCGTGATCGCGCCAACTGCGTAAGCCGTGAACCAATGTTTGTCGCCGAACAGCATCTTGCGCCTCAATGGATCAATGTGACGATAACGGTGTCGGAGTATCGGCCAGGCCGGGGAAGCGGCGTTCCCGGCGCGATCCGGCCTGTTACCTTTACCGATTGTGGCGTTCCCAAGCCTGTACCCGCCAGCACGCTGCCACTGATTGCAGACCCTGTTGCGTTCCAGGGTGTGCCATCGGGCTTGAGTAGTTGATAAGCGAGATAATCCGAACTGTTGCCGGAAGCACCGTCGAGCGTCATCCGCCTTGTCCCGCCATCGGCATGATTTCCATCGCCCAATTCGAGCTTGTAGATGGTACCGGGCGAGCATTGGACCGCAAACGCGCCGTCATCCCGCTGCTCATTTTGGGGATTTGCGATAATGCCGAAGTCAATTGAATCCGTGACCGCGATGGAGCAGCTTGCCGGAATCCGGATCGTCGTAGAAACGTCGGCGGCAGTGCCAAGGCTGTCGTTTGGGGGTCCCCAAAGCAGGAAGCCGCAATCATTACCTTCATGAATCGACGCGGCGAAGCCGGTCACCGTATCGGCATATTCGCCTTCAGGAAGAGTTCGGCCTGCGATTGGCTGAAATTCAGTTACGAGCGCAAATTGATGACGAAATGAGACTATCCCAGACTCCCAGTGATCGACCGACACCGTATAGAGCGGCTGGGGCGTCGGCCTGAGATCGCCAATCGGAACTGGCAGAGCGGAGGGCACGTTGCCCGTCTGTCCGGTCAGGCGATATTCGATCGTCTCGGTTCCACCGCGCCGCCGCAAGCGCCGCGCCAAGCCGCCGCCATTTTCCCCGTCCGGCGCGGCGATGCAAAGCGTGACTTGGCTTGGCCCCGGCAGATTTGGTGTAAATCTGCATTCCAGATCGATAATCCGCCTGTCCTGATTGGGCTTGGTAAAATCGGAGGGGTTGAGGACGAGTGTTTGCGCAGTGTCCGCCCGCGTGTTGCAGCGCCAATCTGTTGTTCCAGCAGCTCTGGCGGGGGACGGTGCGATCATGGGTGACGTGATGACGAGGCCCGACACTGCGGCCCAGCATAACCATCTTCGGAACATCATGAGCATATGATCGGCCCAATAACGGGTTGGGGTTCACCCCTGGCGTCATAGGGAAAAGTTGCAGTACATTTTCCCGCAGCGCCCAGATCGATTGTCGCGCTGTTTCTGGCCTTGAGGTCTTTCAGGAAAACTTCGCCTTCATATCCCATCAGTCCAGGCTCGCCGCTGCCCAGGTTGATCAATGTCCCGGCCGGAATTGGCTTTCCGTCAGGGCCCATGATCACAACAATTGCAGAATTGACCTTGCGTACTCCGAAATCCACTAGAGCCGCCCGGCGCCTGCCTGTTACAATTCGGAAGTCGGTGCCATTTTCCGCTTCGAGGCCGGCAGGAAGCGAGGTCGGATCGATCGCGACCCGAGTTTCGCTGAACGCTTCGAGCGAAGAGAGGAGGGCGCGGCCCTTGCTGTTCGATCTCGCAATCTTGCGCCCGCCCTGAAGGATGTCCAAGCCGGGGCCCGCGTTCTTGACGATGGCAAAACCTTCGCCGACGCGATTGGCGACGAAAACGTCCTTTCCTGCCGCTATCACCGATCCTTCAACTTGCAACGATCCGCGCACATTCTTGCCGGTCTGGTCGATTGATCCGGCGACAAAGGCCTGGGGAAGGCGGTAGTTGAGCGAAGCCGAACGGAAGGCATCACCATCGTCGTTGCCCCGTTGCGCAACCGAATAGCCGAGCTCATTCTGCCGCCCGCCAGAAAAGCCGTTTACAGATACATTGTAGTTTGTGCGCCCATTGGCGCGATCGGCACCGGTAAAAGCACTGGTATTGCGACCGAACCGGATATCGAGCCCGGCGGAAACGGCAACATCGCCCCGCCGTTTCAGATCGAACAGCGCATCGCCGCGAAAGGAGATGCGATTGGAGATCCGCCGCCTCACCCCGAAATTGGCAGTGCGGATTTCCGAGTCTCCCAGCTGGAGATGGTTATAGGCAAGATTGAAAGACACTGGATCGAATTCCGGCCGGAAGGACAGGCCGACCCGTTCGAGCGAGCGTTTCGATCGACGTGGGAACAGGTCAGCGCCGGTTGGGTCGGTCACCGGGCCGCGAAATGATGAAACGTCGCCAAGGTCGAAATAGCGGCCATATTCGCGCTCAACGCTCGCAAACAAGCTGAAGCGGTTCAAATCGAAGCGGTACTGTCCGGACAGGCGCGTCCCTTCGTTGCCCCGGAATGTGCTCAGGCTTGCGGAAGCTGTCACCGAGCCGAGCGGTCCCAACGCCTGGATGATACCCAGCCCGCCATTGAACAGATCGCCGCCCGCTTCAAGATGGCCTTCAACTGTCAGCCGATTACCAAGGCCATAACGCCCCGTGGCTGAACCGAACAGCTGGCTGCGATAATCGAAGGAGCGAAGACCCGCATTGATCCGCGGCGCACCCAATTCCGCCGAATACTCGACAATACCTTTGCTCAGCAGGCCGGGTGCGTCGAACTAGGGAGTCGTGATCTCGGTCTGCCGGCCGCTCGCATCGGTCGTCACAATCCGCAGTTCGTTGCCCGTAATCTGCGGCAGTGAGCGAAGCACAAATGGCCCGGGAGGCACGTTGGTCGAAAACACCTTCAAATTGTCGGCATAGAGTTCAATCGCCGAGGGGAGCGCCGCCGATCCCGCAAACTGGGGCAATGGGCCTGTGAACAGGTCCGGCCGCTGCTGGAAGTCGCTTTGCACTTGAACACCGCCCAGCCGCACGGAGCGCGAAAAGATTAGCGCGCCGGTCGCAAAATCTCCGACCGTGACCGTCATGACGCGGGCAACGTCTTCGTGGCGGAAAAAACTGTCCCCACGGACAAAGGATCGGCCACCACTCGTTGCAAAAGTACCATTGGTGACGAACAGGCCAAGCGGCGTCATTCCGACAATTTCGGTATCGCCGGTCAAACGAACATCGCGCCCGTCGCCACTTTGTGCGGTTCCGAACAGGCGATAGTTGAAGAGTACACCGCTTGTCGTCACAATCTTCGAAACGTCGATCGGCCTAAACCCGGCCCGGGCATCGATGTACGTGGGCGTGAGCAGCAAATCCGGGATGTTGAGCGCGAGCGACTGGGTGGCTTCGACATAGCGCGCAGAGACGCCGGGAAGCGAGGAAAGTGCCACTCTGTCGTCATCGCCGATCGCTGGATCGAGGATTACGCGAAGCGCGCGTAAATCACCTGCGCGCAGCCGAAAACTGCCATCTCCGAGGCGTTCGACGGTGATGATCGTGTCAACCGGGACACCGTTAACGATGGGCGCAAGCGCGAGCATTTCGGCCAACGATGGATTGCTGTCCTGCTGCGCGGTATTTGTCAGGCCGGGGACGATGATCCTCGCAGTCCCCGGCGCAAGCGCGCTCGCCCCGGCAGGTAGAAGCACCGCATCCGGTGCGATAGTTGCCGGTTTCGGCGCAGTGCGTTCAAGCCGGGCCCGAACATCCGCCAGCGTCAGAGGCAGTGAAGGCTTTGCTGCGGCCGGAACCGGCGCTGCAGGTTTGGTAGCTGCTCCCGACTTTGGGCTGAGCCTAGCACGGATACTCGCCAAATTACGGGGCGGCTGGCTTTTGACAGGGCTCGCGCGGACGGATTCCGGATTGATCGACGTCGCTGCTTTTGCGGTTCGGGCAATCTGCGCCGAAGGCTTCGCCTTGCCCTCCGGCTGCTTGGGTTCGATGGCGGCGGCAGTTGTGCCTGTACCGGCAGCGCGTGACCCTGCGTTCACACCAGGTGCCGCTGCTGCCTTTTCGGAACGAACTTGTGGCGGGGATACAGGCGCACCGGTTGGCACATCGGGTTCGGCCATTGCCGCTTCGAATGGGGTTGGAGCGGCTGGCGTTCCTGTTTGGGCTTGTGCTGGTGCAAAGCTGGTGGCGGGTTCGCTGGCTGCGATCACGGCTGGCGCGCCTTTTTCCTGCTCGATGACGCGCGGCTGGTCGGGGAAGGCCGGCCCGGTAGTGGCGATTGCAGGAACGGCGGACTGTGGCTGTGCTGGTACGGCAACGGCGGCTGGCAATGACGGCGAGCTATTTCCGATCTCCGCTGGACTGCGGGGATTCGGCGGTTCTGCCAGACTCGCCTGATCATTGACGATTGGCGTCAGCGCAATTTCCCGTGCATCGGCGCGGGGCGGAGCCAGCAAGGGTGTTTTCTCAACCGCCAGATCGGGCTGTACCGAACTGTTTTCAGCCAACGATGCGCCGTTGCGCGCTCTGCTCTTCCGCCGAAAGGGTTCTTCCGGCTTGGGTTCGCGATCGGTCGCAACGGTTTCCGTTTCATTCGAGCGATCGCTGGCCTCGTCAGACGGTAGTTGGGATGCCCTTTCGTCAATGCCGACGGGTGTAGCGAAAAGCGCATCGGATTCCGGATCGGAGACACGAGGCCGTTCAGGCTCTGGACCAAACAAGTCATCATCGGTCAGAATGCCGGCAGCAATCGCGCCCATCGCAACGGCGATGATGGATCCTTCAGTCTTGAACCGCCCCCAGTATTTCATTTCGCTCAGGGCCCGCCGGTAACGGTGATCGGTTGGCGCACCTCGTCAAGCGGCGAAACCTTCAGGGAAGTGATCGTTACAGTCGTTCCGACAGCATGTGCCGGACCACCTGGTAAAGCCTCGTAACGCAGCGTAGAGCCCGGCAGGACGTAGGCGCTTGTACCCGCCACGTTAAACTTCGTTACCCCCTGCGGGCCTTCCACCGCCAGCCCGACCAGCTTGATATGCCGATTCCCGGCGTTCGTTGCTTCGAGGTTGAGCTTCCCGTCCGCGCTCCACAATCGCCAGGCGATCTTCGGGGCAGCGGCCTTGGCCGCAAAAAATACCGGAAGCGATGTCCGCAACAGCATGCGCACGCCTTGCTGAGGGTTACCCGGATCGACTGGCGAAGGAAGTTCATCAATGATGACGCGATAGCTTTCCTCTGCCGTCACCAGCGCAGGCGACAGGCGCGCCACGCGAATGGTGTACGTCTGCTCGGGCGGGATCACCATGCTTGGCGGATTGACGATGGCATCGCGCGTCGGTTCGAGCACTTCTTCACCATTTTGCTGCCGCCAACGGAATATCCGGATCTGGAGGCGAACCGGAGTCTTGTTCTGGTTGGCGATGCTGATCGCCCCTGCCTTGCCGGGGGCGATCACAAACAGGTTGACGGGTGACACGCTCAGCGACGCAGCCCAGGTCGCGCCGCCGAAAGCGATTGAAGCGACGGCCATGACGAGCAGACCGATCAGCGATCTGAATTTCTTGATGAGCATGTTCGGCCTCAAAATTCGAGTGTGCCGGGAGCGGTGTCTCGATCATTGCCCGGAGCCGCATTCGCGAGAATCGCGCCCTGGATCCGGCCGTAGATGTTGAGTGTGAAGGGCAAATTCGGAACCCGCACTGCGGGATCGTGCCCGCAGATATCTGGCAGCCCTTCGTCAAGGGCATATGCGCCGCCACCTCAATGACCTTCGAGGCGGCGGCTATGTACAGGCTTTTGGTGCTGAGAATCTGCCAACCCTCAGAAATTTACCAACATGGTGGTCTGATCCGTATAGAGCCCGTTGACGACATTTGTTCCGAAAGCGCGGCCAAAGACGACGATCTCGAACGTCACATTTGGAAGCGGGCTGCCTTGAAGCGGAAGCTTGGCACCGGGTGTATATTCCGCCACGCTAGACCGGGCGGCGGTGGCAAACAGCCGGTAACTTCCAAACTCTCCGCCTGTGCCAACGGCACTGAGATTTTGCATACGGCGCACCCCTGCCAAATCATTGTTGCCACCGCCGATCTCGACGGTCACGCCTGAAAGCACCGTTGCGGAATTGCACGTGATCATAATAGGGATCCCTCCCTGAGCCGAAGACGTGGACGAATCGATTTGCGCAGGAGCAGGAAGAACCACGCTGCCGAAATTCAGCAGAGCCTGTCCACCCAACGGCCCGCCACCGCCGCCAGAGACAATGCATGCCTGACCAACGTTGAGGACAACGTCGATCGGGACAGGTGTCGATGATTGGGCCAGTGCCGGTGAAGCGGCAAGGAATGCAGCGGCCGAGGCCGCAGCCATCATTAGTTTCTTGGTCACGTCTTTTCTCCTTTTACACAGTTACCGCAACGTGCGGATCACCAGTTTCTCGCCGCCTGGTAATTTCAGTGGATTCCGCCCTGTCGCGCAGGGGCGATCTGGCGGGGCCAGATCCTGTCAAGACGATTTGACGGGATGCATGTAACGCGCCGGTGTCGAGGCGAACGGCGGACATCACAGGACGAGCACCGCGTGCATGACATCGACATAATCGCCGACGATTTCCGGTACGTCCTGATCGAAGATACGACCATAAATCACGATTTCAGTCGGCGTTCCGGCCGGAACGAAGCCATTGCCGATCAGTTGCCTGGTATCGGGCGTGAATTCCGAACTGGCCGTCCGTCCGGCATCGGCATAAAGATGATAATCGGAAAAGAGATTGCCAAAACGGGCTGACACCTCATCCACTTTGCGGAGGCGGCGGACGCCAGCAAGGTCGCTTTCGCCTGGCCCGATGCTGAACGAGGCGTTGGTCAGGTCAAAATTGCAGGTCAGGATGATTGGCGTTCCACCAAATTCGATTCCGGTTGAGGCATCGATATCTGAGGAGAGGGTATCGGCATTGTAGATGATGCCGAAATCGATCAGACCCTGGCCGGACCCGCCGTTGATCGTGCAGCCCTCCCGAACCGAGACTTTGGCAGTAATATCGACGCCAACCTCACCATTGAACACTTGCTGCGCAGAGGCATTCGTTCCCGTCACTGCCAACATTGTCGCGGCACCGATTGCGAAGATACTGACTCGGCATTCATTGCGTTTCATAAATTTCATCCCCCGATGTTGAGCGTTCTGGAGAAGTCCGCACCACATGCTGACCAGGCATTCAGACACGGCCGATGCGTCGATCGTTGTGCGTTCAATTGGTGCCAGATGCAGGATGTCGGCATGATCATCCTCCCCGCATCCGGGCCCAGTGCCGTTCAAGCGCTTGAGCCGTGTTTGGCTGGAAACGCGCAATTACTGGCAGCACCGGCAGTGACGTATCCGGCATTTCTTCAATGCGATCCGCGCGCAACGCGATAGTTGCGGTCGCCTTCATCCGCCAGGGGCGTCCGACCGTGGGTCGGCCGTGATAATAGCCCTGCTGCCACCGGCCACCGGCCTCCCGCACCAGTTTGGCATCGGCTGCGGTTTCAACGCCTTCGACAATGGCTTCGGCGCCCAGTGCCTCGGCAAGGCCGATCAGGTGCGAAAGGGCGCGCCTCCCTGCGAACGAAGCGCGTGCGCGGCTCACGAAATATTTGTCGATCTTCACCCTGTCCGGATAAAGGGAAAGCAGAGACTGGATCGAGGCATGGCCGGTGCCGAAATCGTCGAGCGCAATCCGGCAGCCCAGCCGCCTCAACCGCGACACGAAATTCACGGCCTCACTCATCGCGACGAGCGGTGCGGTTTCGGTGATCTCAACCGTCAGCCGCCGCGCCAGCAAAGGGGACGCCTCCAGCTCCGCCAGAATTTCAGCCCACCAGTAATCATCGACAAGGCTGGCCGCCGAAATATTGACCCCGAGCATCCGCGCCGGACCAATGCGCAATTCTTCCATGGCCAGCGCCATGACATACCGATCAAGCGCGCGGATCAGGCCAAGCCGTTCAAGCGCCGTGATTGAATCGCCAAGCGGCACAATGGCATCATCGGCATTGGCGCAATCGGGATCGATCCGGCGCAGCAAGCATTCATGATACAGGATGTGCAATGGCTTGCCGGAATCCCGCACTGGCTGCCAGGCCAGCACAAGCTCCCCTTTTGCAATGGCTTCGAAAAGGGTGACAGCCAGCGCCATGTCCGCGCGATAGCATCGACACCAGGCGTCGTCAGGAAACGCCGGATTACCGTAAACGGTCGATGCCTTGATCGCGCAGCCTCCCGTGTCGCTCGTGGGAGCAAGCGAGACATTGAGGTGAAAGCGCTGGCCGTCATACGTGACAGGGTGGTCGCTGAGCCTGCGGAGCACATATTCCGCACGCCCGGCCTGCTCCCTGTCACGTAATTCGAATTTGATGATGGAACGAACATGATCCGAGGCCGCTTGCGCAGCACCCGCACCATAAACCAGGCCAATTTGCTCCATATTCAGGATGTGAATCGAAAGCTCCGGCTTCCGGATTTCTGCCAGATGCCGGGAAGGGTGAGAGGCGACAATCGCGCCGTCCTGTGGCGCGGAGCGTATCGCATTCAGTGATCCTTGTCCCATCCCGGACTGCTCCTCAACCACCGAATCAAACTCGGCACTTGAGACGGAATAACCAATAGTGTAACAGTCAGTTTCCAGGCCCAAAACGCCCGGTCTTTTTTGGTCACATCACAAACCGACAAAGACGAGGGTCGCAAACCAACCATGTCCTGGACAATTTTCAATCTCGACGGTCAGCGCAAATACCTGACCCAATCCGAAACCAGACGCTTTCTCGAAGAAGCCCGGCGCGACGATCCGTCGGTCCATGTCTTCTGCTGGCTGATCGCCGTCACCGGATGCCGCATTTCGGAAGCACTTGCGCTCACGCCGACGAATATCGATTTCGAAGCAAGAATCATTGTATTTGAAAGTCTTAAGAAACGCAGGCGACATATTTTCCGTTCGGTTCCTGTGCCAAATGCGCTCCTGCAATCGCTGCGTATGATGCTCCGCAAGGCCCGTCCCGGAGACAGTGACCGCCTCTGGAACTGGTCGAGAATGACGGGATACCGGCGGGTTCGCGAAGTGATGGAACGGGTCAATCTCAATGGCACGCATGCCAGCCCCAAAGGGCTTCGCCACGGCTTTGGCGTCAGTGCGATTCAGGCCGGCGTGCCCTTGAACATGGTCCAGCGCTGGCTTGGCCATGCGGACATGAAAACCACCGCAATCTATACCAGCGCGATCGGACCTGAAGAGCGTGACATCGCGGCGCGGATGTGGGGGCGGGCGTTTGAAACCCATGAAAAACCCGTCGCGGGACGGCCGGATCTATGGCCGCGAACGCTGGTCACTGCGCCGAAGAACCTCAAAAAAATACAATCAAAACAAAATCTTAATGATACTCATGTAAAATGCCGTGTCGCGTGCATTGCGGACAGTTGCGAACTTGAGGAAATCAGGAGTGGCTAGTTATTTGCAGGATGAATTCTGAAAAATGCTTGCTTCATGATACAAAATTGGTTATTGTGTAACAGGAAATTGCATTATTTATCATTGGCTTAACCCCTTATTGTTAGCCCACTTGTCTATAAGTGTGAGTCTGGTCTAGCCTATTATTGGAAAAATATACAATAGATTGCATCTGAATGCTTTGAAATGGTGTACATTCCCACCAATTCGGTGCGATTGCCCCAAGTTGAGTTGCGCAGGATGCGGTCCCGAGGAGATTTCAGAGCCGACCAGCTTGCGCACGGTTTCGGTATCGCTCAGAAGCGCGTCGCGTAAATGTGCCAGTCCCGACTGGTGACCCCTACGGGAATCGTATCATTGGCATTAATACAGTAAAATTATTAGCTTATGAATTTAGCTAGAAAATAGGCCCCCAACTAGGCCCCCGCGCGATTATATTGTCCCGTCAGCAATGGGCAGCCTGTGTGAGCGTTGCTCATATGTGCGATCCGAATTTCGAAGTCCCATCAATTTTACATAAAATTCGATCACGGACTCGAACTTAAATCGTACGTGTGGAACCGAAATCCAATTCCGCACCAAGAGTTCGCATCGCCTTTGCTCCAGGCAGGCCGGGACAGCCGCCGCGCAATCGAGCGCAAGGAGGCGCCACCTTCAAGTCCGCGATATCTCTTCCCGGTCAACCAGGCTCAGCGCAAGCCTCGACCGCCGTCGCTGCGCGGGGCGAATGCCGCCATTGCGCAACAGGAGCGGGGGGATCGAGGATGACTCCCGATCGAACACGCGACCGATCGAGCTCATCGATTCGCCGCGTCGTCAACGATCCCAGATCTCCGACTTCTGCGCTTCCGTAAAATAGATCCGCTGCCTGTAAGCCATCACAACCCTCCATCCTCGCATCAAAGAATAGTGTGTTGCGCCGACCCGTTGAGGTCACCACCCAAAGTCGGTCGTTTATCCTCTTCATCCTTCATCCCAAATGCCGCCACTCCAAGGCCCGACACGGTGATCAGAGGACGCGACGAATTGTAGCGGTAGAGCAACCGAACTAATTGGATGAACTAACGGTCAGCTTCCGCAGGACGATCATACGAATTTAATAAGACGAGCCGGTCGGTATCTTCCTATATCTATCCTACGGTCGCTGCAATATTGACGTCCATCGGTTGGGGGACTGTCGCCAAGAACGACGGTCGTTGCTCCAGTACATCAATTGCACGCGCCAAGCTAGGACGATTGACGCGCCAGCGAAACACCGGGAGGTCAGGGCTCAATTTC
>JANNLW010000044.1:0-7004 GCA_031397145.1 Sphingomonadales bacterium
CGATACTCAGCACCAACCGCGAAGGCGACAGCTTCCGACGCCCAAGGCGAGGTGAAGCCCATATCGCCCGAGACGACTCCGTGCACCTGCGCCAGCGATGAGTCGTTCTGGATGGAGCTCGTAACGCCGCCAATAAAGCCAGCCTGAGCCGGCGTGATGCTGCCGGCAGGGCCAAACAGGTTCAAGGGGACGCAGCTATTTGTGGTAACAGTGCAGGTATTCGGGTTGTTAGCGTTGAGCGCCTGCTGCAACCGCGACCGCGCCACATAGCCCGTCCGTGTTTCAATGCGCGATGTTTCGCCATAGGAACCATAGACATCGGCTTTGATGTTGTCGGTGATGTTGACCTTGAAGCCCGCGGTATAGTCGAAAAACTGCGTGACATAGGTGCTGGTGCGCGGCCCGAGTTCAACAGTACGGCGATAAGGAGCATTAAGCGGGAGCGCAGGGTTGGTATCGCATGCTGCGCCCAGCGCAATGCCTTCTGCGACACAAATCTGATTGCGGATCGTCGCATTCAGGAACGGGTTGTTTGCGGGGATTGTCAATGTGTCACCGAACACGCCCGATGGCGCGATAATGCCCGCGATAGTCGTCTTCGAGAACATCGCACGCGTGTAAACATTGACCGTGTCCGATACGTCATAGTTCGCCTTCGCAAAGATATTGAACCGTTCGAAGGGCGTCGTATAAACATTGAACGGGTTGAAGTTGAACCCCTGGTACTGTGGAATCAGCGATGTGCTGGTCGGATCAAGCTGCAAGGTCGAGCCATCGCTGAACGAGAATGTCGTTGGCACGGACGTCAGCGAATCGCCCGCCGAACGACCGGTGTTCGAATTGATCGTGAAAATCCCGGGCGCGCGCTTGGCGAAGAAGAGTGCATCCGCCTCCTGATATCCGACGCTCAGCACGGCGTTACCCCGACCATCATCAAAGTTCGCACCGATCGTCAGATCCGCACGAAGCACGTTGGAATCGCCCTGCTCGCTGATCCCTTCGGTGATCTGCGCGTCAAGCCCGGCAAAATCGCGCTTCGTGATAAAGTTCACGACACCCGAAACCGCATCCGCACCATAGCTGGTCGATGCACCGCCCGTCAGCACGTCGACACGATCGACCAGAGCAAGCGGGATGTTGTTGAGATCGACCTGGCCAGTCGTTTGCGACGGCACAAGGCGCACGCCATCAAGCAGCACGATGTTGCGTTGCGAGCCGAGGCCACGAAGATCGACCGTGGCCGTACCGTTCGTTCCGTTGTTGGTGTTCGAACCAAGCCCGGCAACGATGCCCGGAATGTCGCGCAGGATCTGTTCAGCGCTATTTCCCTGGCGAAGGCTGATTTCCTCGGCGCCCACCACAGCAATCGGTGAAGATGAAACAAGGTTCGGATTCTGGATCAACGTACCGGTCACGACGATTTCGTCGGATGACGTTTCTTCTTCGGCGGCTTGAGCGTCCTGCGCATAAGCGGGGGCCGAGATGAGGGCCAAGCCCAACACAACTGGGGCTACGCCAGCATTCAAGCGGGCACGGCTGAAGAATTTTTGCGTTTTCATGTTTTTCCAGTCCCTTATTCTGGAGTGTGCGGCCGACGGATCGGCCTTGATTTTTTCGCCAGACATATTGGGACTGCAAGTAAAGGCACACTCCCATATGCCGACTTGGAACGCGCTTTGCCCAAGCGCGAAGCACATGTAAACGAGTTTCAAGGCCGCGACACAATGTTGCGTTGACCCTGTTACTAATTTGCAACACTGCCCCGGCCCTTGGCTTGCGCCTTATTCGGTGGCAATCACTCCCCATGCTGAGAGAAGAGGGCAAGATGATGAAGGCACGGTATCTGGTATTTGGTCTGGCGGGGCTGGCAGCAATGGCCGGAGCCAAGGACAAGGACGCGCCTCCGCCCCGCGCCGAAATCTTCCAGAAAGTGATCGATTGCCGCGCTGTCGCCGATAATACGCAACGTCTTGCCTGTTATGATGCCCAGGTTGCGCGTCTGGACGACGCGGCGGCCCGCAAGGAAGTGATGGTTATTGACCAGGCTGAGGTCAAACGCACGCGCAAGGGTCTGTTCGGTTTCAATTTCAACGATCTCGGCCTGTTTGGCGGTGGCGATGAAAAAAGCCAGGAAGAAGGCGTCAACAAGATCGAATCAACCATTCGCAGTGCGCGACAAGACGGTTCGGGCAAATGGGTCATCATTATCGAAGACGGCGCAAAATGGGTCCAGATCGACACCACCAGCATCCGTTCACCCAAGCCGGGCCAGCCGATCAAGATCCGCAAGGCGACTCTGGGCAGCTATTTTGCCAATATAAACGGCCAGCACGCGATCCGCATGACCCGGCAGAATTAGAGCGAATTGCCTATAGTGTGAATCGTCATTGCGAGGAGCGCAGCGACGCGGCAATCCAGCACGACTGCGGCGGCAAATGGATTGCTTCGCTGCGCTCGCAATGACGGACGAGACCAGAAATTCGCCGCCATGGTCTATGTCTCAACCGGCTCCACATCGACTTCGACGAGAATATCCTGTGCGCCATAGCCGTTGAACACGCCGTCGATGGGGGCGATGTCAAGATAGTCGCGTCCGATGGCCATCAGGATATGATCGCCGCCCATTGAAATGCCATTGGTCGGATCGAGCCCCTGCCAGCCTTTTTCCGGCCCGCACCAGATCATCACCCAGCCGTGCGTGGCATCCGCGCCCTGCAGCCGGGGCTGGCCCGGCTCCGGCAGCGTGCGGATATAACCACTGGCATAGGCCGCAGGAATGCCTGCAGCGCGCAACGCGCAAATCATGACCTGGGCAAAATCCTGGCAAACCCCGGCGCGCGCCGCAAACGCCTGAGATGGCGGTGTTTCCGCCATTGTTGCCGCCGGATCATAGCGGAATTCGCGCTGGATGCGGACAGCGAGTTCATAGGCCGCACCAAAGACGGGCTTGTCAGGCGTCAGTGTTTCCGCACCCCACGCCGCTATATCGGCATCAAGCGGAATGAAGTTCGACGGATAGATGAAATTTGCCGGAGAAAGATCCGAAATATCGGTTGTTTCGCGCGCCCATGCCGCCACAGCCGAGATCGAGGGCTCGTCCAGCCATGAAAGCTGGGGTTCGCGATCGACATCAACATGGGCTTCGCTGATGATCTCCAGACTGGTCGTCGCACCGGGGATGACCAGTCGGGTCAGGTTGACCAGCGCCGAATGAAGCGGCGCCGGGGTCAATTGCCCATCCGGGTTTGCAATGATCCGATGTTTGACGAGCGTCTGGCCCGGCCAGTCGATCGGTTTGAGCCTCAAGTTCGAACGCGAGAAATTGACCGGCTTTTCGTATGTGAAGCAGGTGAGATGCCGGACCGAAAAGAGCGTCATGCCAAAGTCATGCCCGCGGACCGAAGCGCTTCACTTCCCCGCAGGAAAAACCGCAGGCTGATTGCATCGGAAAGCGCGATAAGCCGGGTCTCAAGCTCGTCGCAAATCGCAGGCGTGAAGGTGTTGGCGGACAGCGTGGCCATCAAGGCCACAAGTCCGGTTGCGGCACTTTGTTGCGGTTCCGCCATTCCGTCATCCTTCAACCGCGGCAACGCATCAAGATGTTCGGCAATGGCATTGATCTGGAAGCTGATCGAGCGCGGATTGAACGGGTCGAGCCCGACAAGATCCCGAACCGGCAAAAGGGCAAGGCCGGTCGAATACCGCTGGCGGTAGGTGATCTGGACATCGGAAAGATCGAGAAGCGCCGTCAGGTCATTGGCGGAGGCATTTTCGCTCGCAAACGTGCGGATGAGCCGCGCGAGGCTCAAAGCGCGTTCCACGCGCCGCCCAAGGTCATGGAACCGCCAACCCGCCGTCCGCCCCATATGCTCCGCCGCGAGGCCGGCAAATGCTGCAAATCGTGCACGCAGGATAAGGTTCTTTTGCTGGAACGGATGCTCGGACGGAAATTGTGTGTCGAGCAATTGCCAGAAGTCGGGAGAAATCCGCTCGCGCGAACCCGCGCCGATTGTCCGGGCCGCC
The DNA here is from genome assembly GCA_031397145.1 of Sphingomonadales bacterium. Taxonomy (GTDB): domain Bacteria; phylum Pseudomonadota; class Alphaproteobacteria; order Sphingomonadales; family Sphingomonadaceae; genus Aquisediminimonas. Next base: position 4,024 of record JANNLW010000044.1, read on the forward strand.
GAGAGCAGCGAAACAACGCTTGAGCTGCCGTCGGAATTGTTGACTGCTGCGGTAAATATGTCCGCCGGTTTGGCATCGGGCGTCCAGTGAACGGCGTCGCTGGCGATCAGCTGGTTGCAAATTCGCTGCGTCGTCGGATCGTCATCCTGTCCCAGAATGGCAATCGAAGCGCCTGTACGCACAAGCCCCAGCACCGCTTCTCCGCGCTCGAGATAGCGACCAAGCCAGAACAGGTTGTCCGCCACCCGGCTCGGAAGCGTGCCGGGGTTGCGCCGAATCACATGGCTGCCGGACATCAAGGTGACGGGTGCAACCGGCTTTGCCCCGTGCACGATCACATCTGCAGATCGCGTCCCTGCCCCGATCGACGTCGCCCGAACATCGGCCACAGGTCCGATTCGGGCAAACCCGCCCGGCATTACCGTCCATCCGCCCCTTGCATTGCGCGCGGCAAAAACGCGCAAGGTAAACGGCCGCGCAATCAGTCGTCCGTCCTGTGCGACCGGCATCGTTGAAAGATTGACGATTTCCTGGCCAATATAATCCTGCGGGCGTCGCTCCATGTCGTCAAGCAGGCGGGCACGGTCGTTTCCGCTTAATTCGCTGCCAAGTTGCGCGCCGTTGCCAAGCCCGATCGGAGCACAACCAAAGGCGGAATCGATAACGAGATTGTCGAGTTGGGAAACGACATGCTGCGCCTCGCGCGCCTGGCCACACCACCAGGTCGCGATGTTTGGCAGTCGAAGCGCTACTCCTGTCAGGCGTTGCGCAAGCTGCGGCATAAACGCGCCGAACATGGGCGCTTCGAGGACGGCGGAGCCCGGAAAATTGGCCACCACGGTTCCGCCCGCCGCCATCGCATCCACAAGTCCGGGCACACCGATGGCAGAGCGCGTATCCAGCGCGAGCGGATCAAGCAGGCGCGCATCCATCCGCTGCCAAAGCGCATCGACCCGCTTCAACCCCTCGATTGTCCGCAGATAGACCCGATCATTGTGCACGGCGATATCTGCGCCTTCAACAAGCAGGAGGCCGAGATAGCGGGCAAGATGAGCCTGCTCTGCATAGCTCTGGTTAAAGCGGCCGGGCGTGAGCAACGCGAGTCGCGGATCTGTGCGTTCGCAGGAGGCTGCGATCCCTGCACGAAGATCTGCAAAAAAGGGTGCCAACCGTTCGATGTTGAGCCGGGCCGTCAAACCACCGATGACTTGTGAGGCAGCCAGACGGTTTTCGAGTGCATAGCCAGCACCCGCTGGTGACCGTGTGTGATCGGCGAGGATTCGCCAGTTGCCATCCGGCCCGCGCCCGAGGTCCGCCGCATAGATATGAAGATAGTGTCCGCCGGGCGGCTTGATTCCAACCATCGGCCGGAGAAATTGGGAGCTTCCCGTCAGCGCTGCGGCCGGCAGGACATTCGACGTCACGAGTCGCTGCGGTCCATAGATATCGGACAACAGCAATTCACACAGTTCCGCGCGTTGCGTTATTGCGTCTGCAATGCCCGACCATTCGGCCTCGCCGATCGGCAGGGGCAGCGGGGAAACGGGCCATTGCCGCTCCTCTCCTTCGTCAGCAAGGCGAAAGCTGGTGCCGATTTCCTGAACATGCCGCTGCACCCGTTCCTGCGCATCGGCAATACTGCCGCCCCCGGCGGCCAGCACCTCCTCGAGAATCAATTGCCAGATCTGGACATCATTGGCCCTTGCGCCGCACATGATGTCGCCGGCCCCGGCTTCCGCACAATAACTCGCGCGGATAGCCTCGGCCATATCAGTCGCAACAGGGTGTTCGAACTTGCTCGACATTCATGCTCCCCGATTGTGCATGTGCTTCACCACATCCCGCGCAACAGGGCAAGCAATCCCGGAGAATGAGACGGCGCTCGCTAACGCAATCCTGCGGCCACCATCGGATAAATCCCGCGCACGATGATCGCAACGCCTTTGGAGTTGGGATGCAGTTGATCTGCAATCAACAAGGTTCGGTTGGGCGTTACGCCGTTCATGAAGAAGGGGTAAAACCGCACACGGTGCCTTTTTGCAAGGCTCGCAAAGATCGGGTCGAACTGCGCCTGATAGGCCTTCCCCATATTGGGCGACGCACGCATCCCGGCCAGGATGACGGGAATGCGTCGTTTGCCCAGCTCGGCTAGGATTGCATCAAGGTTCGCGCGCGTCTGATCAGGCTTGAGGCCGCGCAGCATATCGTTCGCGCCGAGTTCGAGGATGACAAGATCGGGCTTTGCCTTGAGCCCGGCCAGCACAAAGGCCAGCCGCCCACGACCGGCCGCACTCGTATCGCCCGACACTCCGGCATTATGGACACGGGCCGGGATTCCGCCCTTGATCAGCGCGGCCTGCAATTGCGCGGGAAACGATTCATTCGGCTTCAACCCGTAACCTGCAGTCAGGCTGTCGCCGAATGCGAGGACGAGCTTGTCCTTCGCCCAGGCCGGTTGCGCAAAAATAAGGGCAGCCGCTTGGAGAAAGGCCAAAGCCCTCCCATATGCACGCAAACGCTTCATCGGAAAAATCCTCAATGTCCTCCCCCCATATTGTGATGAATGCCCGGAATGTCACCCTGACACTCGGAGAAAAGACCGCGCGCGTCGATATATTGCGCGGGATTGACCTGTCCGTGACGCGCGGAGAGACGGTTGCGTTGCTCGGTGCGTCGGGATCTGGCAAATCCTCCCTGATGGCGGTTCTGGCGGGGCTCGAACGTGCTTCGGGCGGGCACATTGAAATTGGCGGTGCCGATTTTGGCGCGCTCGACGAAGATGGGTTGGCCTTGGCGCGGCGCGGCCGGATCGGGATTATCCTGCAGGCCTTTCACCTCCTACCGACGATGACGGCACTTGAAAATGTCGCAGTGCCGCTCGAACTGGCCGGAATGGATGCACCGTTTGATCGTGCGCGCGAAGAACTTGCACTGGTCGGGCTTGCGGAACGGACGGGTCACTACCCGGCCCAGCTTTCGGG
>JANNLW010000155.1:0-14058 GCA_031397145.1 Sphingomonadales bacterium
GATCTGCTCGCCGAGCCACATGATGAAGATCGTGCCCGTCGTGAGCGTCAGGATCGTCGAGAGTTGCCGACTGGATGTCGACAATGCCGGGCAGGAACGTCTGGTTTCGATAAAAGAGTCCGGTACCGCAATCGGGGCAGAAGCTGCGCCATGTTTCGCCCGAGGAATTGAATGCCTTGGGCTCGCCCTGAACCACTTTCAGCTCAGCTTCCGCAAAGGCAGCCCATGCGACCATCGGCGCACCCGCACTTCTCCTGCAATCCTGGCAATGGCAAAGCGCCACATGTTGCGGCGCGCCGCTTACTTCATATGCGATTGCGCCGCAGTGGCAGTGTCCGGTCCATGTCATCGCATTGCGTCCTGTTTCGAATCGAGAGAAGGAACATTAGAAGAACAATCTGCATTTTTCAAGCCCGAACTCAGAGCACATATTTGCTCAGATCCACATTTTTGGCGACGCTGGCGAGTTGGTTGTTCACATAGTCCGCATCGACCAGAACCTCGCTGCCCGCTCGGTCTTCGGCCTCAAAGCTGACATCTTCGAGGAGCTTTTCCATCACCGTCGAAAGACGGCGCGCGCCGATATTCTCGATTGCCTCGTTAACCTCGGCTGCAATGCGTGCGATGGCGACGATCCCGTCATCGGTGAAACGGACAGTCACACCTTCGGTGCCCAAGAGCGCCGCATATTGATCGGCGAGGCTGGCGCGTGTGTCCTTGAGGATTCGAACGAAGTCTTCCTGCGTCAGTGCCTTCAATTCGACGCGAATAGGCAGTCGACCCTGTAGCTCCGGAAGCAGGTCGCTGGGCTTTGCAACATGGAATGCGCCGGAGGCAATGAAGAGAATATGGTCGGTCTTCATCGGCCCGTATTTGGTGGCGACCGTCGTCCCTTCGATCAACGGAAGCAGATCGCGCTGGACGCCTTCACGGCTTACGGATCCACCCCGCACGTCCGAAACCGCGATCTTGTCGATTTCATCGAGAAAGACGATGCCATTGGCCTCTGCATCCGCCAGCGCGACGCGTGCGACATCGTCCTGGTCGAGGCGCTTGTCGGCCTCTTCCTCGGTCAATTTCGTCCAAGCCGCGGGGACCGTCATCTTGCGGCGCTTCAGGGGCTGGTTACCGAACGCCTTTCCCATCATCTCGCCGATATTGATCATCCCGACCTGTCCGCCGCCGGGAATTTCGAACGGGGCCTGCGGGCTGGTCTCGACTTCGATCTCGATTTCGGTCGCTTCCAGATGCCCGTCGGCAAAGCGTTTCTTAAAGGCTTCGCGCGTTGCGGTACTTGCATCCTTGCCAGTCAAGGCATCGAGCAGGCGTGACATCGCCGCATCCTCTGCCTTGTCTTTGACGGCCGTTCGGCGCCGTTCCTTTTCGAGCCGGACCGCTTCCTCAGCCAGGTCTCGAGCGATCTGCTCGACGTCGCGGCCGACATAGCCGACTTCGGTGAACTTTGTAGCTTCAACCTTGACGAACGGGGCATCAGCCAACTTGGCAAGGCGGCGACTGATTTCGGTTTTACCGCAACCCGTGGGGCCGATCATCAGGATATTCTTGGGGCTCACTTCATCCCGCAATTCGGGAGAAAGTTGCTGGCGGCGCCAGCGATTGCGAAGCGCAACGGCAACAGCGCGTTTGGCATCAAGCTGGCCGACAATATGTTCGTCCAAGGCCGCGACGATGGCCTTGGGAGTCAGATTCTGATTCATGCGGGTTCCGTTATTGTCCTGCGTCGAGCGACTCGACGGTCAACTGGTCGTTGGTGTAAACACAGATTTCAGCCGCGACTGCCATTGCCTTGCGGGCCAGTTTTTCCGAGTCCTTTTCGTAATCCTTGAGCGCACGAGCAGCAGCAAGCGCGAAGTTTCCTCCCGACCCGATGGCGGCGATCCCGTCCACAGGTTCAAGCACATCGCCATTTCCCGTCAGGATCAGCGTCACATCCTTGTCGGCGACAATCATCATTGCTTCAAGGTTGCGCAGATATTTGTCGGTCCGCCAGTCCTTGGCGAGTTCAACTGCCGAGCGCATCAGCTGCCCGTTATATTGTTCGAGCTTGCGCTCGAGCCGTTCGAACAGCGTGAAGGCGTCCGCAGTCGCGCCCGCGAAACCGGCAATCACCGTGCCATCACCAAGTGGGCGCACCTTTTTCGCATTGGGTTTCATCACGGTCTGACCCATCGAAACCTGGCCATCTCCCGCGATCACGACCTTGCCACCAGTACGCACCGAGACAATTGTCGTGCCGTGCCATTTGATATGATCTGTCATGACCCGCATATGGGGCGCACATCCCGGAGGTTTCAAGGGCCGTACCTTTGGGCTAGTGCAGCTCCATGAGTTCGCCGCTCTTCATCCAGCGTCTGATCGCACTCCCGTTTCTTGTGCTGGGGAGCTGGTGCCTGCTCTTGCCGCACATGGTTCTCGAGCTCGTACTTGCTTCCGATTACCTGCAGCTGACGACCACTTCAGCTCTGCTTGTGGCCTGTTTCGGGTCGCAGGCGATCCTTTCAGGACTGTTCGCCTGGTTTAGCCGCTTCACGCGGACGACTTTTCTCGTCTACGCCATCGCTCTGCTGCCCTTCTTCTGGTTCAACTATTGGTTTGTGTTCGTGGTTCCGGTCTTCAACCAGTGGATGGCGCTCGACTTTGTTTCGAACGCAGCGATGCTAGGCTTGAGTCTGTGGGGATGGCGGATCAGCCGATCGGCCTAAACTGGTCGGGACGACAGGATTCGAACCTGCGACCCCCACACCCCCAGTGTGATGCGCTACCAGGCTGCGCTACGTCCCGACCGAGTTGGCGCCCTTACGCGCGTCTGTTGGGAAGGGCAAGACAGGCTTGTGTTTACGCCCATTCTGGTGTGCAGCAGCAGCCTATGGCTCTCACTCGCCTTACATTGACTGATTTCCGCAACCACCGGGCGGCGGCGCTTGAGCCGGGTAAAACATTCAATGTGCTTACCGGCGAGAATGGGGCGGGAAAGACCAATATTCTCGAGGCCGTGTCCCTGCTCGTTCCGGGACGTGGTTTACGAGGTGCCGCTCTTTCGGACATCGGACGCAGCAATGGACCCGGCGGATTTGCAGTTGCCGGGCGATTGGGCGATGTCGATATTGGAACCGGTGCGCTTCCTGCAACGCCCGAACGCCGCGCGGTCAGGATCAACGGCGCCCCGTCTTCGGCAAATGCCCTTTCGGAATGGCTGTCGATCGTCTGGCTGACGCCTGCCATGGACCGGTTGTTGATGGAAGCGGCCGGCGATCGCCGCCGGTTTCTTGATCGGCTGGTACTGGCGCTGGAACCCGGCCATGCGCACCATACCGCCCGCTACGAAGCCGCAATGCGACAGCGCAACCGCCTGCTCGGTGAGGACCGGCCCGCCGACCCCGATTGGCTGGGAGCGCTGGAGACGCAAATGGCCGAACATGGAGCCGTGATTGCCAAAGCCCGTGCGAACCTCATCGCCTCACTTAATCGCTGCATCGCGATCTCGCCAGACGGACCGTTCGCACGTGCAGGACTGGAACTTGCCGGCTGGCTGGAAACCGGCTGCCTTCGCGATGAACTCGGCCTTTCGCGCCCGCGCGATGCCTCAGCTGGCCGGACGCTGTCCGGTCCGCACCGGACCGATCTTGTCGTGACCCACCTTGCCAAGGGCCAGCCGGCAGCACGCTGTTCAACGGGCGAACAAAAGGCATTGCTGCTCGGGATTGTGCTGGCCCATGCCGACCTTGTCGCCGAGCAGGCCGGGCGCCGCCCCATTCTTCTGCTAGATGAAGTGGCAGCCCATCTCGATCCGGTCCGGAGAACAGCCCTGTTCGATCGGTTGGACGGCGCGGGCGGGCAAGTGTGGATGACGGGAACCGAACCCGGACTTTTTGCTGATCTCGGCGTCAGCGCGCGCTGGTTCCAGGTGGATGACGGTGAGGTATCAGCTAAATTCCAGGCCCCTCGGGATCCGGAGCAAGGAATGCCTTCGCCTGGGCCCTGAGATTGAGGCCTGCGGTGAGGAGAGGTGTCGCGGTCCGTTCAAAGGTACGCGGCGTCATCCCGGCAAAGCGTTTGAATTCGCGTGTGAGATGCGATTGATCGAAATAGCGCAGGGCTGCCAGTTCCTCGTCACTGGGCGAAGAAAAGCCTCGCATCGCTGTCGCCATGTCGAGAAAGCGACTTCGGCGCAGCACAGCCTTTGGGCTCAATCCAAATGTTGCGAGGCAACGACGTTCGAGTTGCCGAACCGAGAGGCCAATCCGCGCCGCCGCGTTATCGATCCGGATCGTGCTATCGGTGCGGGCAATCACAGCGAACGCCGCCATTTGGGTGTCGGGCTCGCGAAGGCCGATGACGTTCAACTGCGCGATAATGGCCCGTTCCATTGCGGACACTAGCGCCGCGTCCTCGTCTTTTAAGGAAATTTCCATAGAAAGCCGATCGGCTATTCTACCCCAGGCGGCGGAAAGCGGCAGCATCTGATCCGTGTAGTCTCGTGCCGGTCGTTGAAAGAGCGACCGCCATCCACCGGGGTTAATGGCAAATCCGGCAACGGTGAACGGACCCCGCACTCTGACGGGCAGGGGAAAGGCGTTCGGGCCGAAAAGCACGACAGGCCCCGCGCTTGCCCAATAGCCCGGGGCAATTTCCGCCGTCCAATCGCCGCGAAGGAGAACCCGGACAAAGGCCGATTCCGAAAGCAGGCTGTCGATCAGCGTGAAATCGTCAGGAAGTTCGGCCTCAAATACATAATGTCGCAGGATATAGGGTGCCAATTCAGGAGATGGAGGATAGTTCCGCGACAGCATTATGTTTGGACGCCTCCCTCCGTTATCTGTTTCACAGTCCTGCTTTCGAACACAAATGACGCGTTAGTGCACGTCTTTTCGTTCGCCGAGCCCTGTAAATTCAATCCAACGTGACCGCCTTTGCATCCCGCATGCCATCTAGCTTGACTCTCAGCCGGATCAATGTGGGCAAGATCTCAGCAACTTCTGCATCCGATATGAAGCTCCCCAACAAAGGAAAAAACACTGCACTTGCGGCGATACAGGATTCGCGCATCTCACGGCCTGTATCCGTCAACGAAACCAGCTTTGCGCGGCCGTCGTTTGGATCTGCCCGGATCGAGACGAGCCCTGCACGCGCCATCCTTGTCAATGTACTTGTCATGGTCGGGCGGGTGATCTGGAACGCGGATGCCAATTCTGCCGGAGATTTTTCGTCAATGCCCAGCCTGACAAAATGGTTAAGCACAGTAAACTGCGCCGTCGTCATGCCCTTGGGCAGAGCGCCTTCGAAAATCTTTGTCGACAGCTGGTTGATGATTCCGATTTCGTTGAACAGCTGGAATACGGGTGGGTCAGCATTCATGCCACGATATGACTTCGCAATGGCCAGCGAGGGGCAGGGTCAACCGGGGGGGCGTAGCCAAGGCGGGCGAGCATCTGAATACGCGCGCCGCCCAAAACGCCAAGCGTCTTGTGCACAGTCGCAAAATGGGCTGCCATTTCGGGATATTCCTGCAAGGTCTGGCTCATCGGGTGCATGGCAAGGCCCAATGCCGAAGCGCGCAGATTGGCGCGCGCATAGAGGCGACCCGCTTCGAGTTGGGCCGCACGGTCATTGGTCGGGGTTGCGATCCAGATAACGGCCGGAACCGAGCCGTAAGTCTTGACCAATCCATCCAGCCCGATCTTGAACGCGGTGCTGCGCTGATCGGCGATGGCGCTGCGTGAAGTCATCCCCAACAGGCCCGTGGCTTCGATCATCGGCCCGGACAACGAGATGCCGTCGGGATTGGCGTCGATCTCGTCATGCCCGATCCGCATCAGCCGCACGCTTTCCATATTTGTGCGGTCGAGCGTCACTTCGCGCGTAATGCCTGCAACCGCAAGGGTGCGCAATCTGGACATCAGGTTCGCATCTGCGCTGGCATTGACGCCCTCGGCCACGAGCGCGGCGAGCGCATCGGCAGACGGCAGTCGGGCCGAATAGACTTCGCGATTGGTCCGGCGCGCAGTGATCGCACCGAACAAGGGGTCAGGCCTCACGGACGCATCAGGCATAAATGCAACGTGCGCAACCGGACGGGCGTCGAGCCGGGACAGAGGCAGGCCTTCCGGGAACGGCGTGATGTCCAGTCGCACACCCCGCTCCGCCGCCGCAATCCGCGCGAGTTCAAGAAAGGTTCCGAACCCGATCAGAATTTGGCGGTCGAAAGGATCTGTGTCGGGCAATCTCCGGTCGAGGTTGCAGGTTATGATTGCCTTGTCGTTGCCGTCGAGCCTGATCAGCCAAGGCTGGCGATTGTGCGGATTGGGCGCAAGGATCGCATACCTGAATGCGTCGAGCCGGGCATCGGCCAGAGGTTCGGGATTGAGCTGCCAGGGCATGGCCGCCGTTTGCGGCATGCGGGTTACCCTCCAGGTGCCCGCCGCAGCAACAAGTGCCAAGGAGCCGCCCGCGCCGAGAATAAAGTTACGTTTGGTCAAAGCCATTTTCGTCTCCGATTAGACATCAAACTATATAATTAGATATCTAACTATAATGCCGTTGTCAAATCCTGCTTTGCGTCGCATTTTCCTTGGGTTTTCGGGTTTCGTTCCCTAAAGGCTTGGCATGACAGACGATCCCCAGAACACCCCCAACACTTCTGATTACGGTGCCGATTCGATCAAGGTCCTCAAAGGCCTGGATGCGGTGCGCAAGCGGCCCGGTATGTATATCGGCGACACCGATGACGGGTCCGGGTTGCACCATATGGTGTTCGAAGTTTCGGATAACGCGATTGATGAGGCGCTTGCGGGCCACTGCGACAAGATCGTCATCACGCTCAATCCAGATGGCTCGGTGTCCGTCGAGGACAATGGGCGCGGCATCCCGACCGGAATCCATACCGAAGAAGGTGTGTCGGCGGCCGAAGTGATCATGACCCAGCTTCATGCCGGTGGAAAGTTCGAGAACACATCGGATGACAATGCCTACAAGGTTTCGGGCGGCCTTCACGGTGTTGGTGTTTCGGTGGTCAATGCGCTCTCGATTCGCCTTGACCTGACGATTTGGCGTGATGACGAAGAACATTATATGCAGTTTGCGCATGGCGACGCAGTAGCCCCGCTCAAAATCGTTGGTCCGGCCAATGGCAAGAAGGGGACGCGTGTCACTTTCCTGCCCTCTCCGGATACCTTCAAGATCATCGAATTCGATTTTGAAAAGCTGGAACATCGCTATCGCGAACTGGCGTTTCTCAATTCGGGCGTCCGCATCTTCCTGGTTGATGCACGCCATGCCGAACATGTCGAGCATGAACTCTATTATGAGGGCGGGATCGCGGCCTTCGTCAAGTATCTCGATCGCGCCAAGGCGCCACTCTTCCCTGATCCCATTTCGGTTTCGGGCCAACGCGATGGCATTGGCATCGATGTCGCTCTCGAATGGAATGACAGTTATTACGAGAACGTCCTGCCGTTCACCAACAACATCCCCCAGCGCGATGGCGGCACGCACATGGCGGCGTTCCGCGCCGCACTGACCCGAACGCTGAACAATTATGCGGACAAATCAGGGCTTCTCAAGAAGGAGAAAGTCACGCTGACGGGCGATGACATGCGCGAAGGCCTGACCGCGATCGTCTCGGTCAAGCTGCCCGATCCAAAATTCTCGTCACAGACAAAGGACAAGCTGGTTTCGTCCGAAGTTCGCCAGCCGCTTGAAAGCCTGATGGCAGACAAGATGGCCGAATGGCTGGAGGAGAATCCCGCACATGCGCGTTCGATCGTGGCAAAGATCATCGACGCCGCCGCGGCACGCGAAGCGGCAAAGAAGGCGCGCGAATTGACCCGGCGCAAGGGTGTCATGGATATCGCCTCCTTGCCCGGTAAACTCGCCGATTGCCAGGAACGCGATCCCGCGAAGTCGGAACTGTTCATCGTGGAAGGAGACTCCGCAGGCGGTTCCGCCAAACAAGGCCGCAACCGTCAAAACCAGGCGATCCTCCCCTTGCGCGGCAAGATCCTGAACGTCGAGCGCGCACGATTTGACAAGATGCTCTCGTCGCGGGAAATCGGCACGCTGATCCAGGCCATGGGAACCGGCATTGGCCGCGATGACTTCAACCTCGAAAAACTGCGCTATCACAAGATCGTCATCATGACCGACGCCGATGTCGACGGCGCGCACATCCGCACACTGTTGCTGACCTTCTTCTATCGGCAAATGCCCGAGATCATTAACGCAGGGCATCTCTTCATTGCCCAGCCGCCGCTTTACAAGGCCGCGCGCGGGCGATCCGAAGTCTATCTGAAGGATGATGCCAAGCTTGATGATTTTCTCATCGAAGCCGGGGTTAACGTCTCCGCGTTGGAAACATTGGGCGGCGCGCGCAGTGGCAATGATCTTGCCATGCTTGTCAATCACGCGCGACGAATGAGGAGCCTGATGCGCTATGTTCCCAAGCGGTACGATCCGGCAATTATCGAAGGATTGGCGCTTGTGGGTGCACTGGATCCCGATCTGCAGACCAACTTGCGGCCCAACGCAGCAAACTTTGCGGCCGAATGGCTGACACGGGCCGATCCGGAAGCGCGCTGGAATGGCGCCGTAAGCGCAGAAGGCGGCTATCACCTCCAGCGACTATGGCGCGGGGTCACCGATCACCACATTATCGAATCGAGCTTCCTTGCAAGCCAGGAGGCACGTCGACTGCATGCGCTGGTCGAGGAAGTCGCCGAGAATTACGTTGCCGGCTCAAGGCTGGTTGCAATCGGAAAGGCACCAGTCGCCATCGAAGAGCCTGTCGATGGAGATGAAGAGGCAGAAGCGCCTATCATTGCTTCCAAGGGCACAACCATTTCGCGCCCCTCCGAACTGCTCGAAGCGATCCTCGCCACAGGCCGCAAAGGCCTTTCGATCAGCCGCTACAAGGGGCTGGGAGAAATGAACGCCGAACAGCTTTGGGAAACCACGCTCGACCCCGACAACCGCTCGCTCCTGCGCGTCGAAATCGCCCAGGCCGATCTGGCCGACGAGATTTTCACCCAGTTGATGGGCGATGTTGTCGAACCCAGGCGCGAGTTTATTCAGGAGAACGCGCTGAACGTGGCGAATCTGGATGTTTGACGCGCTGCCGGTCTTCTCCCCCCTTCCCCAAGTGGCGATCCATCTCTAAGGCGGCGGCGCATCGGCTAGGAATAGGACCCGCATGAAACTTTTGACCGGCAATTCTAACCCGCCGCTGGCCAAGGCGATCGCCGATTATCTTGATATGTCGCTGACCGAAGTAAGCGTTCGCCGCTTTGCCGACGAGGAAGTCTTCGTCGAAATCCACGAAAATGTTCGCGGCGAAGACGTCTTTGTCATCCAGTCGACCAGTTTTCCGGCAAATGACAACCTCATGGAGCTCCTGATCATGATTGATGCGCTGCGTCGCGCATCGGCCAAAAGGATCACGGCAGTCGTCCCCTATTTCGGCTATGCCCGGCAAGATCGAAAGCCCGGCCCGCGCACGCCTATTTCGGCCAAGCTTGTTGCCAATATCATCACGACAGCAGGGGCAAACCGCGTCCTTTCCGTCGATCTCCATGCCGGACAGATCCAGGGTTTCTTCGATATCCCGACCGACAATCTCTACGGCGCGCCGGTCATGTCGGCTGATATTCAGGCGCGGTTCGGCGGCAAGAACATTATGGTCGTCTCTCCCGATGTTGGCGGCGTCGTCCGCGCACGGGCGCTTGCCAAACGTCTCGACAATGCCCCGCTGGCAATTGTCGACAAACGTCGCGAACGTGCAGGCGAAAGCGAAGTCATGAACATCATAGGCGATGTGGAAGGGCGCTTTTGTATCCTGATCGACGATATTGTCGATTCAGCGGGGACTTTGTGCAACGCGGCGGGAGCGCTGAAGGCTGCTGGAGCCGCTGGTGTCGTCGCCTATTGCACACATGGCGTGCTTTCGGGCGGAGCCGTTGCGCGAGTCGAGGGGTCGGAGTTGACCGAACTCGTGATCACCGATTCGATCATTGCGCCCGATTCGGTTGCCGATGCCAAAAAGGTTCGACTGTTGACGATCGCTCCGCTTGTCGGCGAAGCAATAAAGCGGATTGCTGACGAAAGCTCTGTTTCCAGCCTGTGGGATTAGAGGCAAACGCAAGCCGTGTCGCCGTTTCGGCAACGCACAGTATCTCGCGGTTTTGCGCCAATAAAACCAAAAAGACCCCGGAATTACCCGGGGCCTTTGGATTACGTGCTCGAACTTCGACCTGCCTTACGGCCTGCCGAAGAATCCGTCGAGCCAAGCCCAAAAACTGCGGGTCGGCTTCTGCACCTTAGCTTTTTTTGACATGACTTAAACCCTCTGACTGCAGGCGAAGAAGGCGAAATCCCTCTTACCGAATCAGATGGTTAACAGAAAATTTACCATGATGCAATTTTATGGTTAATGAATTGCTTCGGTTCTGGTTGTATCAACTTGAAATGCTTCACTTGCTCTGACGAGTATGGTGAAAGAAACCGCGTACCTTTGTTTAATCAAGGGACGAAGGTTTCAGCCTTGGTTGGCGGCCCGTCTGTCTTGTGAGAGGACTTGTTCGGCAAGGACGGTAAAGACAACAGGCTTTCCGACAAGGTACCCCTGAACCGTATCGCAACCAAGCCGCGCCAGCGCATGAAGTACGGCCGGTGTCTCGACGCCCTCGGCCACAACCTTTCGGCCGAGCGAATGGACCATCTCAATTGTCGAGGCGACCAGGATAAGGTCTTCCGGGTTGGTGTCGATATCGGCAACGAATTGCTTGTCGATCTTCACTTCATGCGAGGGAAGTATTTTAAGATAGTCGAGAGTGGCATTGCCGGTACCATAGTCGTCGATCGATACGCGGATACCATGGTCGATCAATGAGCGCATCATTGCGATGCCCGCACCATTGCGATCAAGTTTTCCGGACTCGGTGATCTCCAAGATCAGTTGTGACGGTGGAAAGTCATGTTTCTTCAGGACCTGATCGACGAACATCAGGAGATCGGGTTTTTGGAGCAATTGCACCGAAAGATTTACTGCAATTGCAAAATCCGCACCCTGAGCACGCAATTTGGCCGCAGCGGCGACGGCTTGATCAAGCACGAAGCCAGTCAGTTTCTCGATGCGATTGTGTTTCTCTGCGACCGAGATGAAATCATCCGGACCAATCAGGCCGCGCTCCGGATGAGTCCAGCGAACCAATGCTTCCGCTCCGATGATACGGTTGGCCTTGATGTCGAGTTTTGGCTGGAAGGCAACCCAAACCTCACCATTATCAACAGCAAGATCAAGCCGGCTGAGCAACGACAATTGCCATGCAGCCTCATGAAGCCTTTCAGGGTCGTAGAATTTCCATATGTCGTTGCCGCGCGCCGCCTCTTCGGCGCAAAGCATCGCGCTACCGATCCGGCTTGTCATCGGGCGCTGGTAATCGGCGTCAACACCGAAGGAGATTGAAATGTCGATCTCGCGTTCGTCGATGGGCAGCGCGGTACTCAGTATCGCCTTCAACCCCTCAAGATGATGGGCGAGGTCCTCACCCATTGGCAGTGCTGTGAACCAGAGCAGCGTATCCTCGCTGTGAAAAATCTCTCCATCATCACCGCTGAGTGCGACGCGACGGCGAATCTCGTCGAGCACTGCGCGTTCGACAAGTTGATCGAAGCTGGCGGCAATTTCAGCATAGTTGCGTATCTTCAGCGCGATTAGCGTGGCCGCGCGTTTGTTACCCGCATACCTAAGCGCTGCAAGGTTTGGAAGGCCCGAAACGATGTTGGTTTGGCTGCTCCTGAGCACACGACGCAGGGTCATTGCGCGATAAGCAATGATCGCAAAAAGAAGCCCGCCCGGCACAACATCGACTGTGATCAGTTGTTCGTCGAGGTAGATTGGCATCGCACCGAGAAGCACGATGGCCGCCCCGACAGTCAGCCAGATCAGACGGGCGCGGCGAGCATAAAGCTGGACGAGCGCCAGTCCAAGACCCGTCACAAAGGCCGGGAGCCACCCCCAATAGTCAGGAATTCCGCGTCTCAGTGTTTCTGCGCCAATCACATGGAAATATACGCCAGGAAGCCAGCCTTGCGACGCGATATGATGCATGTCGTTTGCCGATGGAGCGGTTGGGCCGATCACCACATCCTTTCCGGCTATCATTTCGCGCGGAACAGCTTTCCGGGCCACGTCCGCGAAACTTACGGTCGGGATCGACAGCGCCTGGATCGCCCAATCCGGCCGATAATTGTCGGTTCTGACAAGATCTCTGCCTGCCAGAACCGAGGACATTGATCGGATACGCCTGCCTTGCAATTCTCCGTTGAACGGTAACCTGGCCGAAAGTCCGAATGGTGTCGTCTTTCCATTCAACGAGGTTACGCCTGTGGCCCTAAGGAATTCGGGTCTTGGGGCGATCTCAATATTCTTGCCGGTCGTCGGATCCTTTGGATTCATCGTGCCGAGGAAAACCCGACCACTATGCCGAGCCAATGCGGCAGCAAACTGCGCATCCTCGCGGGGAGACGTTGGATCAGCATAGGCGCGATCGAAAAATACACGCTTGGCACCCAGCGCGAACAACGTGTCGATCGCCTCGCTATCGAAATGACGGGGAAAGTCGAGACCACCCAATTCGGTTGTCGTTCGATAATCAACGCCAACGACGACGACGTCAATGGTGGCCTTGCGACTCCGCGTCACGTCCCGACCGGCCTGGATAAGGTCTTCAAGCGGTTGACCGAATTCGATCGCACCGCAAATCATGGAAATCAGGGTTGCCCAAAGCAGGATCGACAATCGACGATCCCGGTTGCTTGTCTTTCCTGCTGGATCCTTGTGCGTCTTTCGCCAGATCATGGCAACGCAACCCCATGGTTGTGGCGCACGGACGCCAAGAGCCACGTCGCCCGATCAGGATGCTCACATCCCCAAAATTCAAACCCAGTTGGCAAAGAAGAACGCCCTCAAAAATCCACCGCAAAATCGCTCGTTTTCCGCGAACTGCAGTTTAATCAGGAGAGGCAAACAAATGGTTAGCAGGCAGCAAAGCATTTTGAGACCCTGCAATAGTCGATAACCAACCGATTTTCCGCCTACACACAAAGCAAGGCGACCATGAGATTCGGGGAATAGAGCCTTCCTAGAAACGCCAACTTCCACCTTCGAGAATTCGCGGCTAATGCACGGCCAGCATGTCTGAACAATCGCCTCTTGACGCCTTCAAATCCGTGCTGACCGGCACTGCCCGGGCCATGGCACATGAGCCGGAGGTCGAACTAGCTTTCACGGCCGATGCTCCGTCGCAAAGTGGCAAGAATTTTCGCGTACCCATGCCCGGAAGATCATTGCCTGCCGATCAGGTCGCAGAAGCGCGCGGATTTGCTGATGGCATGGCGTTGCGCCTTCGCCATCACAGCGATGCAATCCATGCAGCAAATCGCCCCGGCGATCCGACCGCCGGAGCTGTTTTTGATGCGATCGAAGCCGCGCGTGTCGAAGCCCTGGGGGCAAAGGCTATGGCCGGCGTGCGTGCAAACCTGACGCATGCACTTGAAATGCGCATGCGTTCAGACCCGATTGCGCGAGCACAGGCGGCCGATGAAGTACCGCTTTCATCGGCGATCGGCCTACTGGTGCGCGAACGGCTGACGGGTGATGCCCCGCCAGAGTCTGCGCTCTCCGGTCTCGAAATGGTGCGCAGCTGGATCGAGGATAAAGGCGGCTCCGATCTCGACGCGCTCGGCCTTGCACTGGACGATCAGGCCACCTTCGCCGCGCTTGCGCAGAAACTACTAGCAGATTTGGACCTGATCAATTCTGCCGACGAGTTCGACCCCAATGAAGAGGGGAGCGACGAGGATTCGGATGACAATGACGGCTCCGATCAAAGCCAGGAAGAGGGCGAAGAGGGAGAGTCCCAGGCCCAGATGGAGGCGCGTGCCGAGGCGGGTGAAGGTGACGCCGAAGAGGGAAGCGAGCAGGAAATAGAGTCGGACGCCGACATGGAAGCCGATGGCGAACCCGGGGAAGAAGGCGAAGAAGGC
>JANNLW010000160.1:0-7376 GCA_031397145.1 Sphingomonadales bacterium
GTGGTGAGCCGGCTGGCGATGCCACTGTCAGCGCCCTTATGGCGGGATGCCAGAGCCACTCGGGCAACGCGCTGGTGGCTGGAGCGGGACGCTCGAAAATCTCGCGCGCCATCTTGTCTGATCGCGACACGCTGGATCGTCAGTAGTGGAGCGGGTGAAGGGAATCGAACCCTCGTCGTAAGCTTGGAAGGCTTCTGCTCTACCATTGAGCTACACCCGCAACATATTGAAATAGAACGTTATTTAAAACTGTAGGAAAAACGGTTTACACTGCAGTTTACAATGCTCTCGCGATCCGCTGGCCGATTGCCACAATAACACTGGACTGGTCAACATAAACCCGGCGGATGCCAGCGACCTGATCGGGAGACCAGCCCATGATGTCAGCGGCCTCCTGGTCAGTAAGACCGGCAAGGATGAGCTTGGTGCAAAACGTGCCACGTACATCGTGAAGGTGCTTCTTCTTGTCCTCCCCTGCCTCGGGATCAACATGCACAATCCCGGCCGCATCGCGAATTCGGTTGAAGCTGCCACCAAAACCGTCACCGGACCAGGACTGCCCAAAGCTGTTGACCAGAACCGTATTCACGCCGTTACGACGCGATCTGGTCCCAAGCTCGTCGAGCAATGCGCTCAACTGGGGTAACAAAGTGCATTGACCGCATCTCCTGTGCATTGCTTGGGCGCAGCTTCAGGGCAGGGCCGTCATGAGCATTCGATCGACAAATGATAAATGCGTGCTTCAAGACGCAATTTCCATGCCGATCCGAATACGGCTCGGTTTGGATAACAGATATCGAGAAGTCTTGGAACGCCTACAGCCCAGCCATCCGGGTGCTTCCGATCTGGCAGAAAAATGGAAGTCGGGGCCATCCACATGAGATGCCAATTCGATGGTATAGTTAAGCGGTTGACGCAGTCAAAGCTCTACTCGTCTCCGCCTTTAGGCGGCACAAAGGGCACTGAGTGTTAACGAGGACCGACCTGGATTGTCATCAGTCGACCGGCAACTCGCCTCTGGCCGGCGCAACTCCCCTTGGCGCAAGCCTATTTCAGGCCACACGAAATTGCCATTCGACCTGACGTGGGCCAATGCAACCGATGCCACATGAGAGCCTTGGCCAACAAGCCTCCCTGCGCATCATATTGTAAATCCAGCAACACCCTCAACCTTTGTCAGCGTAAATTAGCCGGCCCGCACCAAGCAGCGCCATCACTGCGTCGCGGCTGCTGGTTGACATGGCGAAGCATCCTTCGCTGCGACCGATCAAACCAGTGATGCGGGCCATTTCGGAGTTTACATACCAAGCCGCGTGAACGACGATTGCGCGGGCTTCCACATTGCTGTTGGCGTTGTCGAGCCCTTCAAGCCGCATAGATCGACCATGCGCTCCGATATACGCATCGCCTGTGACATAGGCTCCGCCGGACGATGCGAATGATCCCGGCACATTGGAAAGCCTTTGGACCCAGCCGGTATGCGCCGGGTCAGAACCGCGACCGTGGGCAACCAGATGGGCCATCGTTTGGCCGCTCGCGATGTCCACGACAAAGAAGCGCGGAGCGCTCGACGGGCGGGAGAAGTCGACGATGCCAATGCGGTCGGTGTGGTTCAAACGACCGTGATGCAGGCGCAGCGCAGTGCGCGCCCTGCCTAGAAGTGCTGGCGAAACCTGATCCCGCAGCGGCGATGCCAAAGCGCGGCCTGACGCTGCAACCGCCAGTCCTGTTGCTCCGAATTTGATCATTTCGCGTCGTGTAAAAATGTCCATGCCGATCGGGAGGTGGTGCGCCGTCCACCGCTAAGCAACCGCGATGCGCCAAGACGAGGGCTGCAAAAGCCGGGACGTGAGTAGTTTCCGAGGGTTTTTCGGCCCGCTCAATACGAACATACCCGAGTGGCAATAGCGAAGTTTGGCAGTGAAAGGCAGAGTGAATCATGAACGACTGGAGCCGGATTTTAACGACGAGCGGTGGACTGGAGGTTCAAGTACGACCTGCGCTGCCAGAGGATGAGGAGGCGCTGGGCGCATTTTTTTCAGCTGTGACGCCCGAGGATTTACGATTTCGATTTCTGACGGCTTTGAAGACTGTGGGCCATGATCGCCTTGCTTCAATGACCCACGTCGACCATCGCCAGACCGAGAACTTCCTCGCATTTGAGAGGGATCGACCCGAAATTATTGCGACGGCCATGCTCGCTTGCACGCCCGATATGAAAAAGGGTGAGGTCGCGATTGCAATCCTGCCCGAATTCAAAAGCAAGGGTTTGAGTTGGGAGCTCTTGGCTCATGTAGCACGCTTTGCCGAGGCCAGGGGCGTCACGACGCTTGAGGCGATTGAAAGCCGCGATCATCACGCCGCCATCGAACTTGAGCGTGAAATGGGCTTCACCGTGACCAGCTATCCCGGTGACGCGACCTTGATGTTGGTGCAGAGGACGCTAACACCGGCATGATCAAACTATCCAAGCGTGTGGTTGCGGGAATTTCCGCAGCGCTGTTGCTCGTTTTTTCTCCTTTGCCGCTCTCGGCACAGGGACTTCCAGCTCCAGTTGACGGCGCCATTGAGGCGATGAAACCCGGAGAGTTTCTCTGGGCACCGGACGTTGCACCTGAAGGACCCGTAACCGTTATCATCAGCCTCAAAACGCAGCGCGCCTACGTTTACCGTAACGGCGTGCCGATTGGCGTCTCCACTGTCTCGACAGGCAAACCGGGCAAGGAAACCCCGACCGGGGTTTTTACGATCCTGCAAAAGGCAGTCAAACACAGATCGAACAAATATAGCAATGCGCCGATGCCCTTCATGCAGCGCCTGACGTGGGACGGTGTGGCAATGCACGCGGGAAAATTGCCGGGCTACCCTGCCTCGCATGGCTGCGTGAGGCTGCCCGCCGGATTTGCAAAATTGCTGTTTGGAATTACGTCTTTGGGGCTGACGGTTGTCATTACCGACGATCCACTTGTGCCAGAGGTTGTGCCCGCTCCGCCCATGTTCGACGTAGAGGAGGAAGAAAAGTCCAGGCCAGAGCAAGTCTATCGCTGGCATCCCGAAAAATCTCCAGCCGGGCCGCTTTCCATTGTGCTGAGCGGTCGTGACAAACGGATCGTGGTGCTCAGAAATGGCATCGAGATCGGGTCAAGCGCGGTTCGGATCGATGGTCCCGTGTATGAAACTATGGCTTTCACACTGCGCGGAGTCGATGCAACTGGATATCACTGGCTTCGACTGCCTTTACCGGGACAAACGCCTGCTATTGACGAATTGACCCCGATTGACCGGGCGCGAATACATTTGCCAGAACCGTTTCGCGTAGCGGTTGCAGAAGCCCTCCGGCCTGGCACGACCTTGCTTGTCACCCGCGAATCATTGGCGAGTGGCGGCACCGGCAAGCGGCTGACGATCCTCACCACCGATAATAAATAGCTCTTCACGAAACAAATTCGCACGTCGCGGGTTTGGTGTTCAGTCGGAAAGGTTCGACGTTCCTCAAGGAGATATTCGATGGGAGAATTTGTTGACAAGGTGAAGGGTGCCACCAACGAGGCGATCGGCAAAGCCAAGGTTGCTGTCGGAAAAAGCACAGATCATCCCAGGATGGTTGCCAAGGGTCTTGTGCAGGAAGCCAAGGGTAAGGCGCAAAATACGATGGGCACGGTCAAAGGCAAGCTCGGCGACCGCCTCTAGCTATTCCTACCAGCGTCCTTTGCACAGGAGTTGATGCATGTTTAAGCTCTTCAAATTGCCCTATGCGGAGGACGCGCTGGAACCGCATATTTCGGCGGAAACGTTGGCACTGCACCACGGCAAGCATCATAAGGCTTATGTTGATACGCTCAACAAACTGCTCGCGGGTGATGCCTTGGCAGACTTGCCGCTCGAAGAGGTTATCGAACAATCGCATGGTCTTGCCGCTCGTCAGACAATCTTCAACAACGCCGCACAAAGCTGGAACCATGATTTCTTCTGGAAATCGATGAAACCCGGCGGGGGCGGGCCGCCGACGGACGATCTCAAAGTTCTGATTGAAAAGGACATTGGTGACGCCAAAGCCTTTGGCGAAGCCTTCAGCGATGCGGCAACTAAGCATTTTGGCTCCGGTTGGGTCTGGTTGGTAGCGACCGAAGGCGTGGTAGGTATCGTCACGACCCATGACGCGGACCTTCCGCCAGTACATGGCAGAACTGCTCTTCTGTGCTGCGATCTGTGGGAGCATGCCTATTATCTCGACTATCAAAATCGCCGCGCCGATTTTGTGAGTGCCTTCCTGGATCATCTTGCGAATTGGGATTTTGCCAATGCCAATATGGCGACCGCCGCATCGGAGATGAATGAAGAGGCTCCGACGGAATTGGAACCAAACGAAGATTCGTTCGTCATCCACGCATCGTGAAATAGGAGAAGAAAAATGAACTTGATTATCATGCTTATCGTCGGCGGCATCCTAGGATGGCTCGCCTCGGTCGTCATGCGCACGGACGGACAGCAAGGGCTGTTTCTCAATGTGATCGTCGGCGTTGTCGGTGCCGTACTCGCCGGGTATCTGCTCACACCCTTTCTCGGCGGAGCGCCGGTTACGTCTGGAGCGTTCGACATCAAATCGCTCTTCGTATCGTTTCTCGGATCGGTTGTGCTGCTGGGTATCATCAATCTCGTCCGGCGCGGTTCGGTTCGCTAACACTGGCGTCACTCGCGGCCAAATCAATCGCGCGCAACTTAAGGGAAACCACAATGAAAATGTCACCCAAACACGCTCCAATCGTCACTTCCATGGCCGTGATTGGTCTGTTCGTGTCCGGCTGCAACAGTCCGGCTGAGAAAGCCGCAGACAACACCGCTGACGCTATTGAAGACAATGCAGATTCCGTCCGTGAACTGGGCGAAAATGTTGCAGACAAGGTCGAAGATGACGGCGACGCATCCGAAAAGGCAATGGACAATCGCGCTGACGGCATTCGGGATGCTGCTGACAACAAGGCTGAGGTGATCGAAAAAAGTGCTGACGGCGTCCGCAAGGCTGCAAACGGCAAATAACCCGATTAGCCTGGGCGTTCCCAAACGGAACGCTCGGGCCGTTTGGATGATTTAATGGAAAGAGACGTCCGAACCCAGCAATGGCTACACCTGATCGGCCTTGTCGCCGTGACCGTATCTGGCTTGTTCCTATCCTACCTGCTGGCCGTTCCCTTTCTGTCGGCTTTGATATCGGCGGTAGCTCTGGCCGTGGTTTTGACGCCGTTGCAAAGGCGCCTCGAACAGACGATCAAACGGGCAGGCGTTGCGTCCGGTGTGACCGTCATATTGGCGGCGGTGTTTGTGATTGGGGTTACACTTTTTGTTGGTGAACGGATTTTGAGTGAGGCCACATATGCTGCGCGCCTCGTTTCCGACAATGTCCGGAGCGGCGTATGGCGGATTATGATATCGGATCATCCTCATCTGGCCCCAGCAGCGACGTGGATTGAACAGCAGGTCAATTTGCCGCGCACGGCTGAAAATGCAGCTTCCTTCCTCACCGATCTCGCAACCTCACTCGTTCAAGGATCGGGCACGCAGCTGATCAGCGTCATCACCACATTCTATTTCCTCTTCTATTTCTTGCGTGATCGTCGGCTGGTCTTGACCGCTCTTGCGGTTCTGTCACCGCTGGACAAAGCCGATATGCGCGCGCTTACCGCAAGGGTTGCCGATACGATCCGTGCGACGGTTTACGGCACACTCGCGGTCGCGATGATCCAGGGCTGGCTCGGGGGATTGATGTTCTGGTGGCTCGGCCTTCCGACTCCGCTTCTCTGGGGCATTGTTATGGGGTTGCTGGCGATAATCCCTGTGCTCGGTGCGTTCGTCATCTGGATACCCGCTGCGATTTTCCTGTGGTTGACCGGTAACCCGGGAAATGCGCTGGCCCTTATCCTGTGGGGGACAATCGTCGTCGGCGGCATAGACAATCTCATCTATCCGATGCTCGTCGGAAAGCGTTTGAAAATGCACACTGTTCCTACATTTATTTCACTCGTGGGCGGCTTGATTGTGTTTGGTGCGCCCGGCTTGATCCTGGGGCCGGTTGTGCTCACGGTGACGATGTTCCTGGTCGAATATTGGCGTGTGCAAATAGACCAGCGACACGGCGCGGATCTGGCGGCGGTTTAGAGCAACCCTCCAATTATTTTCCTGGCCATGGGCCCAAAGGCCGTTCTCACAGGTTCTCCCACTACAAGGAGACTGAACATGAAGAAGTTGTTTCTTGGCCTATTGCTTGCTGCAGTGGCCATTCCATCGACACCGGTGATTGCCCAACCGGATCGAAGTTGGTCGGACAACCAACGCGACGAAGATCGGCGTGGAAACGAGAACCA
This sequence comes from Sphingomonadales bacterium, assembly GCA_031397145.1. Taxonomy (GTDB): domain Bacteria; phylum Pseudomonadota; class Alphaproteobacteria; order Sphingomonadales; family Sphingomonadaceae; genus Aquisediminimonas. The sequence goes on from JANNLW010000160.1 coordinate 6,360, forward strand.
GCGTCGTTCTCATTCGAATGACCAGGGCCGTGATCGTGGTGACGAACGCACACACGCTGATCGTCGCGATCAAGGGCATTGGGATCGCGGTCGCCATCGCGGCTGGCAAAAACGCGCGGCCTGGCGGGACTACAACCGCTACGATTATAACCGCTACGATCCCCGATATGGCAACTATCAGGCCAACCGCTATTACCGCGATGGCAGCTATTATCAGGATCGCCGCCTGACCAATCAGGATCGCATTTATCGCGGCTCAAATGGCCAATATTATTGTCGGCGCAATGATGGAACCACTGGCCTCATCATTGGAGCCATTGGTGGCGGTCTCCTCGGCCGCGTGATTGCCCCTAATCGTTCAAAGACGCTGGGGACAATTCTCGGTGGCGCCGGGGGCGCATTGATCGGACGTTCGATCGGTCGCGACGGCGTGCGATGCAACTAACTCCAACATAAAAGGAATTTAACATGACGACGACCAAATCAGCCAAGGATCAATTCAAGTCGATTAAAGAGGCAACAATCGCGCGGATGGATCACGTTACCACCAATCAAATGATTGCAGGCGCCGCAGCCTTAGGAGCGGTGGTCGGCGCTGCAGCCACTGCGATAGGGAGTTCGCTGCTGCATGGCACTGAACCTCAAAGAGTTGCGAAGGCGGTGAAAAAGCCAACGGCCTGATCATCGCACAACCAAGCCGCGCGGGTCGTACCTGACTCGCGCGGCTATTGTTTTGCCATCTGGAGTAAAGCCACCGCTATGGCCAACGCCTATGAATATGGTTCTGTCGCAACGACTATCCAGTCGGCGGTGGCCCCGGTATTCCTGTTTGCCGGGATCGGCGGCATTTTGAATGTTGTCGGAATGCGCCTCAGCCGTTCGGTCGACCGGACACGCGCTCTTGAGGATCTCCACGCAAATTCGAAGGGTGTCGAACATCATAGATATGTTGCCGAACTCGTTATGCTCGAACGCAGAATCAAGCATAGCAACCGGGCGACGACATTGTTGTAGGCG
>JANNLW010000172.1:0-1017 GCA_031397145.1 Sphingomonadales bacterium
CGAAGCCCCATGCCCGCTTTCCACCCAAAAGCGGACGATTGCCAGACCTTCGACGCACCTGTCCCGGAATTACGGTGACAGGTGCAACAGCCCCAAGGGGGGTATCAGTCGGATGAACCACGTGGATCAACGATTTGCACAGCAATGGTGACCGGGCGTTGTTGTCGCCTATAGATCGCGCAGCATGGCGCAGCGCAAATGGGGGTTGGGCTTGGCGGCGAGTTCTGCGGCGAGGGGGGACGGGGTCTGCTCCGACGTCAGGGTGCGAAAGCCGAGGCGTTCGTAATAGGGCGCGTTCCAGGGCAGGGTTCTGTCGGTGGTGAGTGACAGGGCGCTGAAGCCTTGGCGTCGGGCTTCGTCCGCCACGGTGTCGATCAGCAACCGGCCGATACCTCGCCGCTGATAGGCCGCCGCGACCGAGACTTCCTCAATGTAGAAGTGGTCGCCCAGCGGCTCACCGCACAGATATCCGGCGATTTCTTCGCTCTCCTCGGCCACCCAGATATGGCCATGCTCAATCGGCGTGGCCAATTCTTCGGGAGTTGAAACCTCACCCACGGCCCAATCCATATGGGTTCCGGCGAAGAGCGCCCCGGCTGATAATTCGACCGCGATGATCTCAGGAATATCCGCAACCAAAGCAGGCCGAACCCGCATCAGTGCTTCCGGGTCAGCGTCCGCATCGCATCGTCAAGGCCGGCGAGTGTCAGCGGATACATGCGGTCATTCATGAGTTCCTTGACCAATTTGGTCGACTGCGAATAGCTCCAATGCTGCTCGGGCGTGGGGTTGAGCCAGACCGCTGCGGGATAGGTGGTCGTCAGCCGGTGCATCCAGACGGCCCCGGCTTCTTCGTTGAAATGTTCGACCGAGCCACCGGGATGGCTGATTTCATAGGTGCTCATCGCAGCATCGCCGACAAATACTGCCTTGTAATCATGTGGAAATTTGTGGAGCACGTCCCATGTGGGGGTGCGCTCTGAAAAGCGACGGCGATTGTCCTTCCACACGCCTTCA
>JANNLW010000221.1:0-2357 GCA_031397145.1 Sphingomonadales bacterium
GCTTTGACGGCCTCTTGCGCGAGTTCTGCGGCGTTGTTGCCCCAGCTCTCCAGTATTTGGCGTAGCGTTGATCTTGGAACGCCTTCAATCATATGAGTTGCGCTGAAATACAGATTTCGGTCGTCATTGAGCCCGATCTTGATGACGTCGAACGAGTCGTTCATCTTGGTGATCCATTGGGAAGGTGGATTTCTGACATCGGAATAGGAAGAAGACATGACGATATAGCTGCAGTCTTCCATCAAGGAACAACCACCGAAAGTGATCGTTGTTGGCTGATCTGCAATATTGACTGCGAATTGGGGGAACCCGCGGCTTGGTTTGATGTCTCCGGGCGCGTATCCCAGATCTCTTAGCAACTGGGAAAACACCTTGGGATTCTTGATTGAGACTGGCTGTTCAGCTGGCTGTCCGATTGCAGCCGTAGATGCAGAGACAACCAATGCCCAAAAGATCGACTTTCCCGTCCGCAACTGATTTCTCCCCAAAATTTGACTGCGTCGACCTACCGTGTCGGCACCGGTTCTGGCCCTGTCCAGTCGTAAAAGCCTTGGCCCGACTTCTTGCCAAGCCAACCCGCCTCGACATATTTGACCAGCAGTGGCGCGGGGCGGAATTTGGGATCGCCGGTGCCAGTGAAAAGCACACGACAGATTTCGAGGCAGGTATCGAGGCCAATGAAATCGGCAAGGGTCAGCGGCCCCATCGGGTGGTTGAGGCCAAGACGGCAGGCGGTGTCGATATCGCGTATCGTCGCTACGCCTTCGCCGAGCGCGAAACAGGCTTCGTTGATCATGGGCATCAGGACGCGGTTGACGATGAAGCCGGGCGCATCATTGGCGTGGACGATTTCCTTGCCGAGGCTGCGCCCATAAGTCTCGACTGCGGAGACGGTCGCGTCGGCGGTGGCTAGCCCGCGGATGAGTTCGATCAAGCCCATCACCGGCACGGGGTTGAAGAAATGCACGCCCATGAAACGCGCCGGATCAGGCGAGGCCTGCGCCAGCCGGGTGATCGGGATCGACGAGGTGTTGGAAGCGAGGATGGCATCGGCGCACAGGACTTTGCCGATATCCGCAAAGATGGCACGCTTGATTTCCTCGCGCTCGGTCGCGGCTTCGATAACGAGATCCGCCTTGGCCAAGGCGGACGACCCGGCGACCGGTTCGATCCGTGCCAGCGCGGCGTCGCGAACATCGCCAGTCAATTTTTCCTTTTCGACGAGACGACCAAGTGCCTTGGCAATGGCGTCCTTGCCCTTGCCAGCGCGCTCGACATCAATGTCCGACAAGAGCACATGATAGCCGGCCTGTGCGGAAACCTGTGCGATTCCTGCGCCCATCTGGCCGGCCCCGACGACGCCAACAACCTTCATGTCATTCCCTTCAAATTTCGGATCGCCCGGACTTTTATTGCCTCGGCCAGGCTTCCGCCAGGTTCAACGCGAGCCGCCCGGTACCCACAAAATGTCGTTGGCGCCATGATCGTTGGCGAAGCGCGAGGCGACGAACAGCCAGTCTGAAAGGCGGTTGAGATAGGCCAGCGCCAAGGGGTTGAGGGACACGGCGCGCGACGCCGTAATGGCGTTGCGTTCAGCCCTCCGCGTGACTGAACGGGCGACGTGAAGGGCGTTGCCGAGGGCAGAGCCGCCTGGAAGGATGAAGCTGTTGAGCGGCTTCATGCCGATGTTCATCGTGTCGATTTCGGTTTCGAGACGCGACACTTGCGATGCGACGATCCGCAGTACCATATCGCCGGGGGTGAAATCCTCGCCCGGCGTCGCAACGTCGGCGCCGAGATCGAACAGGTCATTCTGGATCGTCCGCAGCCTCGCGAGCATTTCGCCTTCGGCATGGAATGCGGCGCTACCGATCACGCTGTTGGATTCATCGATATCGCCGATCGCAGCCATCCGCGCGGCATCCTTCGGGGTGCGGCTGCCATCGACCAGCCCGGTCGTGCCATCATCTCCGGTACGCGTGTAGATCTTGTTGAGCTTGACCAAAGGGTCAGCGACTTACCGCAAGCAATATGCCGACGACGACAATCGCCAAGGCCTGCCACTTGATCCGCGCGAACATCATCTTGTTCTGCACCAGCTGCATCTGGCTGGGGCCGCTGCCGGTGTCGTTCTCCAGATCGAGCTTGGTGCTCTTCATGAAGGCGACAATGCCGCGCACCAGGCTGACGACGACCATGATCATCAGGATCACGATAACGATGGCGAAGAAGGTGGTCTTCATAAGCGGCTCTCTACGCCTCCGCCGAGCGAAATGCCAGCCGGGAAGCAATGTTCCCGAAGTGCCGCGGCGACATCGCGCCCGTCCTGTCCGGCATGGCGCAAGTCGGCCAGAGCA
>JANNLW010000267.1:0-3713 GCA_031397145.1 Sphingomonadales bacterium
GTCGAGGGTGCCGCCGAGATTGGCAACGGCCTGGCCAATATGGATCAGCTCGGTCGCGCCTTCACCGATGATATGGACGCCCAGCAAGCGCCGATCGGCCAGGTTGAAGATCATTTTGAGAAGCCCACCGCCAACACCCATGATGTGCCCGCGCGATGTTTCACGCAGGCGGGCAACACCCACTTCGAACTGCAATCCTGCCTCGCGTGCCGCCGCCTCGGTCATCCCGACTGACGAGATTTCGGGTACAGCGTAAATACCGAACGGGAACATTTCCGAGCCGGTGGGAATGGGGGCGCCAAATGCGTGGCAGGCAGCAATCCGGCCCTGTTCCATCGATGTCGAGGCCAGGCTTGGAAAGCCGATCACATCGCCGGCCGCATAGATATGCTCGACCGAGGTCTGCATCGTTCTGACGTCAACGCTAAGCTTACCGCGTGAATCCGCTTCAAGCCCGCAATGCTCAAGCCCCAGTCCAGCAGTCGCTCCGATCCGGCCCGCCGCATACAGGAGCATGTCCGATGCAATGACGCGCCCATCGCTGGTCGTCGCGCGAACAACACCTTTTTCAAGCACGACCTTGTCAACGGTCACGCCGAGGCGAACCGAGATTCCTCGGTCTCGCAGTTGATGTAGCAGATAGTCCGTGATTTCACTGTCGATGAAATCGAGGATTGTCTCACGCGGCTCGACGATCGTTACGGGAATATCAAGCGCGCTCATGATCGTCGCATATTCGATACCGATCACGCCAGCACCGACCACTGTCAGGCTGCGGGGCAGGCGCGGGGTTTTGATAAAAGCATCGCTATCGAGCACATGATGGTCGTCGAAGATGACTGAAGCCGGGCGATAGGGCGCGGTGCCGACGGCCACCAGAATATGTGCGCCATAGACGGTTTCCTCGCTCGTCGAGCCGTTCTCGGTGTGGGTTATCGTGATATGGTGATCGTCTGCGAACCGGCCCATTCCTTTCGCGACGCGGACGCCGTTCCTCGCAAACTGAAGCTCGAGAATGTCGACTTCATGGCGAAGAGTTGCATCGATGCGCGCGCTGAGATCCGCTGCGCAGATGTTGCGCTTGACCCGATAGGCTTGTCCATAAAACCCGCGTTCCCGCCAGCCGGAAAGATTGAGCGCCGTTTCGCGCAGGGTCTTTGATGGCACGGTGCCGGTATGGACTGAAACGCCGCCAATCTGTGCCCGGTCGTCGACGACCAATACCGCGCGACCCAGCTTGGCAGCCTGAATGGCTGCACGCCGGCCTGCAGGGCCGCTGCCCAAAACTACGAGATCATATTTTGTCATACTGGTTTCCTTGGTTATCGAATATGAAATCCGGGGCGCGGGACAGGGGTTTTGGCAAATTCGATATGTGTGGCAGCGGGCGCACCTGTCAGCGCTTGCACGACCGTATCTGTGTTGATCCTGGTATCGAATTTGATGCCGACCTCGCCGCCTCGGGTCCATGCAATCTTGGCCCGCAATTCTCCGGCACCCTTCAAAATGACCTTGACGGGATGTCCACGTTTGAGTTTGATCGGCAATGTTGTCCGTATGCCGCCGCTGGAAAGGTCAAGCACGCGCGACGTTGTCGATGGAAGCATGTCGTCAAATTTGATTGTCGCAAGCAACAGCATCCCGATGCGCGCGCTTGTCCGACGATCAGAGTCGTCGTTGGCCTTGCGGCGGGGAGCGTCGACCGTTTTCGTCACCTGATTTTTCGCTTCTGTATCCTGAGCATATTAACCATGTCAGGATGAACGGCGCGACGCGCAAAAGATTAACCGGAAAACCGGCGTTTTTTGTGCAAGTCCAAGCTATATTGCAGGAATACGACGATCAGGTCGAAGCGCTGTGATGACGCAGTTCTTGATGCTCGATCGCAGGCACAAGCTCGGTCAGCAATTCCTCAACAATATGAGCCGCTTCTGGAGACAGGCGCAGCAAATAAGACCGGCCATCTTTCTGGTTTTTTGACCGTTCGATCATTCCACGATCCGACAAGACCGTGATGTAGCGAAGCGCGGTTGTGATCGGGACCATTGCTGCCGCGCATGCGCTTGTAACGCAAACATCCTGATTCTTGCTGTTGTGAATGTACAGATCGAGAATGATGTCCCAAGCCGGATCGGCAAAAATATCCGTTCCGAACTTCGTTGCCATCAGCGCATCGCGCCGACGGCGAAATCGGTATAAATTCTCGGCAATAGCCGTCAGGCTTTGTTCGGGCATTTTTCGCGGGCCTTCTTTGGCCTCGGTACTTGTGCTAATCAGGCGCGACAGAAGACTGACAAAAGTTGAAAGTTCCTTGCCATCGAGGCCAAGCGCAGACAAATCTGCGTTATCTTGAAAGATATGAACATCACCCATTTCGTCTCCCCCCGAGGCTTATTGACTTCAATCTCACCCTAGTAGTGCGTCAGAACACTTTGTAATATTCAAAATACAAACGCGTTATCTACCTCCATGAAATTTAATTACGTATCAATCTAACTATTCAATCTATTCCATACCTAATGTGCGAGTTTGTAAAGTCTAAAAATTAGCCTTGCTGGCGATTTTCAAATTTTCCCAGACCGGGTCCGCGTTGTTCGGCGTTGTTCTGAACATGCGATCGATCATTTCCAGCGCTTTTGTGCTTAGTTCCAGAACAGGCACCGGTTTGATGTCTCGTGTGGTGACAAGGTCGTTGGATTCAAGCATCGAGATGCAACGCGTCAATGTTTCCGGCGAAGCGAGCAGAACAGCGCTAAGATCGGCAAACGTGACGGGCCGGTTTTCGGTGCGGGCAGCATGAAGTAGCAGGATCGTTTCCCAGGAAGGGTCCGAATAGAGCATGTTTCCAAAAATTGCGTCTCGTGTGCGGAGAAACTTGCACATGGCTTGAACGAGGACACCCTGATTGTCGGGATTTGTCACATCCTGACGCAAGTATTCGTCCATTTCGGACGAATGCAAACCAAACACTGAATTTTCTTCGATCGGTGGAATCTGACTATCCTTTTCCCCTGGCTCGTCAATTCGCGAAACGCCTTCGGCTTGAACGCCACCTGCAGAATACAAACTGATAACCATTTTTACTGGAACGAATCCAAGCGCTTATTGCCAGTTCCATTTGCACCAAAAACATGACATAATTCGCCATGACCGATATGTCGAACGATGCACCCGTACTCCCAATCCAGCATTTTCGCATGGCCTTGCGGACGCTGAACGCGTCTGTTGACCTTGTCGAAAGGATATTGGACGGTTCGGGTATTGTGACGGCGGACCTTGAGAAGCCAAATTTTGAAATGCCGGTTTCGGCCATTTGGCCAATTTGTGACAACGTGGCCCAGATTTTCGGCGACGATTGGTTTTTTCGGCAGCCAATCCTTTGGAGCCTGGATACCCATTCCGAACTGGGATTGGCCATGCGATTTGCCCCCGACTTTGGAACTGCCATCGACATTGTCAGCGAGTTTGCCCACGTTCGTTGGTCGGTCTTGCGCCTGCTGAGGAGCCTGGATCAGTCCAGCCTGGTGCTTACGATCTTGCCTATTGTTCGCGCGAGTCCGGCGAATTGGCGTATGGCGAATTCTATTGCCTGGCTTTCCTTCCAGACGACGGCGAAGGCCATCCTCTCTCATGGAAGCGATACGATACGCTACCAGCTGATGGGCCCGCCACCGGCCTATGGCGAACGGCTCCTCGAATTGTTTGAGGGCAAT
>JANNLW010000352.1:0-2354 GCA_031397145.1 Sphingomonadales bacterium
ACACGTCTTGGAAACCGACAAAAAATCTATCCGCACCATCCCGAACGTGCTCCGCCGCCATAGCGTCGGGCCAGTCCTTCTGCGACCAGAATGTCCCCCACAGAACGTCCGCCTTGTTTGACGATTCTGAGCTTTCGGCCATAGCGATCTTCGTCGCGATCGATGGGTTCGAGCGTGATGGATCCAGCATTGAGCAAAGCCTGCAATCGCAGTGTAGCCCGGCTTCCCAGTTCGGCTTCCGTCGTGCAGCGGGGTGGATGGGTTTCAGGCGTGTCGATATCGGCGATGCGGATTTTCACACCTCGAATCCAGACGGTATCGCCATCGACCACACAATTGATCCCGCCGCCTGTATGGCACAAGCTGAAATGAATCTTTTCCTGTTGGGCAAATTGCGCTGAAAATGGATGCGGTTGCGAAATATTGGGCCAGCCAAGCAGCGTCGAGGCCAGGCCGACAAGCAACCCGACGATCAATGTCCCGCCCCATTCGAAGCTGCTGATGAACGGGCCGTTATGCCTACGCCGGCGCAAGCCATTCTCCAGCTCTGCACCGTGCCGCGTCCGTCTCGACCGGGAGGACAGTGATCGCGCTTGCTTGCGCCTTCGAAACTGGAGCGGTTTGCCCATTGTGCGACGCTAACTGCGAGACTGCCAAGAACAGGTTAAAGCGCGCAATCGTCCGCATCGGCACGAAACAGGGCTTGGCTCAGAACTCAGCTTGCGCCAAAGGTGTGGCTGTATCTGTTCAGGGGTTTCCCATGTGTGGAATTATTGGAATTGTGGGCAACAAACCTGTCGCCGAGCGTCTGGTGGATGGACTAAGGCGGCTCGAGTATCGCGGCTATGATTCCGCCGGTATCTGCACCGTCACCAATGGAGAGTTCGGCCGCAGACGGGCGGAGGGAAAACTCAACAATCTCGCCGCCAAGCTTGCCGCTGAACCCCTCGCAGGCGTGGTCGGGATCGCCCATACCCGCTGGGCAACGCACGGAGCGCCGACCGAGGACAATGCCCATCCCCATATCGTGGGCGATGTCACGATCGTCCACAACGGGATCATAGAGAATTTCAAGCCGCTCCGCGATGAACTGCTGGCGGAGGGGCGCACGTTCCTTTCCCAAACCGATACCGAAGTCGTCGGTCATCTGGTCGCGCGCGAGATCGAGCGTGGGGCCACGCCCCAAGCCGCCGTTGCGACTGTCCTGCCGCGGCTGCACGGTGCGTTCGCTTTGGCGCTTCTGTTCCGCCAGCATCCTGATCTGATCATAGGTGCCCGGCTCGGCGCCCCGCTGACGGTCGGCTATGGCGAGGGTGAGAATTATCTCGGCTCAGACGCGCTGGCGCTCGCCCCGCTCACCCAGAAAATTGCCTATCTCGAAGAGGGCGATTGGGTCGTGGTCGCGCGCGACAAGGTCGAAATCTTCGACCGCACCAACAAGCTCGTCACTCGCCCCATCGTGCTGTCTGGCGCATCGGGCGCGTTGATCGACAAGGGCAATCACCGGCATTTCATGCAGAAGGAAATCTACGAACAACCGGTGGTCGTGGCGCAGACGCTGCAAAGCTATATCCGGCCCCTGGAAGCGCAGGTCGCGATGCCGCAGATGGATTTCGATCTCTCTGAAATAGAGCGCGTTGTGATCGTCGCGTGTGGCACCGCCTCCTATGTCGGCATGATCGGCAAATACTGGATCGAGCAAATGGCGCGGCTGCCGGTCGAAGTCGATGTCGCGTCGGAGTTCCGCTATCGCGATCCGGTCCTTACCGGAAAGGTCCTTGGCGTCGTCGTGTCTCAATCGGGCGAGACGGCCGATACACTCGCCGCACTGCGCCACATGAAGGAAAATGGCGTCACCACTGCGGGCATCATCAACGTGCCGACCAGTTCGATGGCGCGCGAGGTGGATCTGCTGCTCCCCACCCATGCCGGGCCGGAAATCGGCGTTGCCTCAACCAAGGCCTTCACCTGCCAGCTTGCGGTGATGGCTGCGCTCTCTGTCAACCTCGCCCGCGCCAAGGGCCGGATGACGGCGGAGGAAGAGCGCGAGATCGTCCACCATCTGACCGAGGCTCCCGCCGCGATGAACGCCGCGCTTTCCCACGATGACGAAATCCAGAAGATGGCGCACACCATCGCGGAGGCGCGCGACGTGCTCTATCTGGGGCGTGGCGTCGATTACCCAATGGCGCTCGAAGGCGCGCTCAAGCTCAAGGAAATCAGCTATATCCATGCTGAAGGCTATGCATCGGGCGAAATGAAGCACGGGCCGATTGCGCTGATTGATGACAAGGTGCCCCTGATCGTGATCGCCCCCGCCGGGCCGCTGTTCGAAAAGACCGTCAGCAACATGC
>JANNLW010000360.1:0-1088 GCA_031397145.1 Sphingomonadales bacterium
GCCGAGGAAGTTGCGGGTGTCGAGGATATCGGCGCGGTCGGGCGTGGCGAAAATATGCAGATCACAACCTATTTGGAACATGCGATCCAGTCAGAATTGTCGGGCAATGTCGTCGATCTGTGTCCAGTGGGCGCGCTGACGTCGAAGCCCTATGCGTTTGAAGCGCGGCCGTGGGAGCTCAAAAAGACGCCTTCGATCGACGTGATGGATGCGGTCGGCACGAACATCCGGCTCGACTCGCGAGGGCGGCAGGTTTTGCGCGCGCTGCCGCGGATCAATGAGGACGTCAACGAGGAATGGGCGCACGACAAGACGCGCCATGCCGTCGATGGCCTCATGCATCGCCGGCTCGACAAGCCCTATGTCCGCAAGGGTGGCAAGCTGGTCGAGGTGAACTGGGACGAGGCGCTGAAGGCAGTGGCCAAGGCATTGAAGGCGGCCGGGAAGTCGGTTGCGGCGATTGCAGGCGATCAGGTCGATTGCGAAACGATGTTCGCCGCGCGCGAACTGGTGAAGTCGCTCGGCGGGTCGATGCTCGAGGGGCGGCAGACCGGGCTGGCCTATGATGTGTCGTCGCTCGCGGCGGTTGCGTTCAATACCGGGATCGCCAATCTTGAAATGGCAGACGTGATCCTGCTGGTCGGCAGCGATCTGCGGCGCGAGGCGCCCCTTATCAATACGCGGGTGCAGAAGGCGGTGCGCAAGAGGCATGCGAAGGTCTTTGCGATCGGCCCTGAAACCGATTTGACCTACAAGGTCGAATGGCTCGGCGCGTCGCTCAAGCTTGCCGCGCAGTTGATCGCCGGCGGTCTCGACTGCACGTCGTACGGCGTGCGACAGGACGGCTACGACACGCACGCCTTCCAGGCCGACGCGCATGCGTTGCTGCTCGCCGATCTCGGGGCCGCGCTCGGCGCCTTCTGGCAGGACGTCGTGGCGGCCGGCGCCGCCGATCGCGTCGTCGTCCTCGCGTCGTCGTCCTCGCGTGGAGCGTGTTCGGCCGTCGCGTCCTGGAGAACGGCTCGAAGGGGACCGATCACGGAGCGGCGGCGCCCGTCTTCGTGCTGGGCGGCGGCGTGAAGGGCGGC
>JANNLW010000402.1:0-3445 GCA_031397145.1 Sphingomonadales bacterium
ACGCATACAGCAATGATCTTTATCCAAGGCTCGAAGGCCTCACCGGGCAATATGTCAGTTGGCACAAATCAGGCGGCATTCGCCTTGCGACCAATGAGCGCGAGTTGGCCTGGTTCAAGTATATCCATGGGTATTCGAAAATCATCGGCTTCGATATGGAGATTATTGACCCGGCAGAAATTCGGCGGATCAATCCTTTTTTGACGACTGAAGGGGTGATTGCGGGCGCGCGAACGACAAGCGATGGCCATGCCGACCCTTCCGGCCTGTGCAATGCAATGGCGATTGGCGCCAAGAATATGGGCGCAAAGATTGTCCGCAAGACATTGGTCACCGGGCTCACCCAACTGCCCTCGGGCGAATGGGATGTGATGACTGACAATGGCACGGTGCGCGCAGAGATCGTCGTCAATGCGGCCGGCTGCTATGCACGTCAGGTTGCGCAGATGGCGGGCATCGACATTCCGGTGACCAATATGGAACATCACTATGTCGTCACGGATCCCATTCCGGCATTCATGGAACGGGATGAGGAAATCCCGGTCATGCGCTGTCCTTATGTATCGGGCTATTTCCGGCAGGAGCAGAAAAGCGGGCTGATCGGCGTTTACGAGAATACAGGACTTGCCGAAGCCTGGGCGCCCAAGGGCCAACCGGAATGGGCATCGACCAGCGAATTGTTCATCGATGATCTCGATCGCATTTCCAGTTGGCTCGAACGCGCGATTGAGCGCATGCCGATTTTTGGTGAGGTAGGTATCCGCCGGATCGTCAATGGCGCCATCCCGCACACGCCTGACGGCGGGCCATTGCTTGGACCAGCAGCAGGGCTGCGCAACTTCTGGCAATGCTGTGGCACCTCGTTCGGCATCGCGCAGGGCGGCGGGTCTGGCAAGTACCTTGCGCAGTGGATAGTGTTTGGCGATGCCGATATAAACATGACCGAGTTCGATCCGCGCAGATACGGACCATTTGCCGACGAAAATTACAGTCGGGACAAGGTGTTCCTCGATTATCGAATGACGTTCACCACGCGTCTTCCCGGCGAAGAAGAGCCCGATGGACGGCCGCAAAAGACCAGCCCGCTTTACGAGCCCCTTAAGGCGGCAGGCGCTGTATATGGCGAAACCTATGGCTGGGAGCGCCCGAAATGGTTCTCGCTCGATGGCAGAGAGGAGGAGGGGGGCTATCGGCGCACCAACACCTTCGCTGCGATCGGCGAAGAAGTCCGCGCGGTTGAACAACGCGTTGGCGTGCTCGATCTGTCCGGCTTTGCCAAATATGATGTGACAGGGCCGGACGCGGAAGCCTTTCTCAATCGCATTTGTGCAAACCGGATGCCCAGGAAACTGGGCGGGATCGGCCTTGTCCATCCGCTGTCGCGCCAGGGCCGCGTCTATGGCGAAATGACGGTGACGCGCTTTGCCGATGACCATTTTTATTGCCTTTCAGCCGCCGCTGCCGAGCAGCGGGACTGGGACATGATGATGCAAAGCAAATTGCCAGACGAGAAAGTGACGATCCGCAATTTGACAATGGATTTGGGTGTGCTGGTGTTGAGTGGGCCACGTTCGCGTGACGTGCTCGCCAAGCTCACAGATGCTGACCTGAGCAACGAGGGCTTCCGCTGGTTGAGCGGTCAGGAGATCAGCGTTTCCGGTATCACGCTGCGCGCGCTGCGGGTTTCCTATGTCGGTGAACTGGGCTGGGAACTGCATCCCGCCATGGACGACCTTGCCGCGCTCTATGATGCGGTTTGGGAAGCGGGCCGGGAATTCGGTATCGCCAACTACGGCCTGTATGCAGTCAACACGATGCGGATGGAAAAGGGCTACAAGGCCTGGGGCTCCGAACTCACAAACGAACTGACGATGATCGAGGCCGACATGCCGCGCTTCATCAATTTCAAGAAGGACGACTTCGTCGGCAAACGGGCGACGCTTGATGCGCCGGACCGGTTCCGGATCGTCTACGGCGAGGTGGACGCGAGCACTGTCGATGTGCGTGGGGCCGAACCCTGTCTTGTGGGAGAGGACTGCATCGGGCTGACCACTTCGGGCGGCTATGGTCACCGCGTTGGCAAGAGTCTTTTCTTCGCGTGTGTGCCCATCGAGCATGCGGCGCCGGGATCAGGCTTTGACCTTTACCTGCAAGGCGAACGGCGCAAGGCGACGGTACTGGAGCATCCGGCCTATGATCCTGAAAACGCGAAAATGAAGGTTTGATCGTTGGCTGAACTTCCCAAAAAGGCAAAAGTCGTCGTCATTGGCGGCGGTGTGATCGGCTGCTCGATTGCCTATCATTTGACCAAGATCGGTTGGGATGATGTCGTCTTGCTCGAACGCAAGCAGCTGACCAGCGGCACGACCTGGCACGCAGCAGGGTTGGTTGGCCAATTGCGTCCCTCGATCAACATGACCAAGCTCGCGAAATATACAGGGGAACTTTATCGCGGGCTGGAAGCCGAGACAGGCCAGGCGACGGGCTACCGCCAGTGCGGCTCGATCTCGATGGCAACCAATGCCGAGCGATTCGAGGAACTGAAACGCAGCGCCTCGATGGCCAAGGTGTTTGACTTGCCTGTCCATGTCGTGACGCCCCAAGAGATCAAGGCGCTTGCGCCGATCGTCAGCGTCCATGATGTCGTTGGCGGCATTCATATTCCAAGCGACGGCTATGCCAATGCCGTAGACATCACACAGGCGCTGGCCAAAGGCGCGCGCGCGGGCGGTGCACGGATATTCGAGAACACCAAAGTGACCAGGATCCGGCATAATGGCGACCGGGTGACAGGCGTCGATACCCCGGACGGTTCGATTGACGCTGACTATGTCGTGATCTGCGGCGGCATGTGGACCCGTGATCTGGCGGCGAGCATCGGCGTGGCTGCGCCGCTGCATGCCTGCGAACATTACTATGTGTTGTTCGAAGGGGTGGAGGGGCTGGATTCGAGCCTCCCGGTGCTGCGCGACTATGATTATTGCGGCTATTACAAACATGACGCAGGCAAGCTGCTCGTCGGCGCGTTTGAACCGAATTCGCGGCCATGGGGAATGGACGGCATTTTGGAAGACTTCTGCTTCGACGAGATTGCCGGAAGCTTTGAGCATTTCGAACCCGTATTGGTGGATGCGATGCGCCGCGTGCCCGCGCTCGAAAATGCGGGTATCCAGAAATTCTTCTGCGGACCGGAAAGCTTTACCCCCGATGTCCGGTATCATCTGGGGGAGAGCGCGGAACTCAAGGGCTGTTTCGTCGCGGCCGGTCTCAATTCGATTGGCCTGCAATCGGCAGGCGGCGTTGGCAAGGTTATGGCAGACTGGATCCGTGATGGCATTCCACCAGCGGATTTGTGGACGGTCGACATTCGCCGCAACATGCCGTTTCAAATCAACCGCAAATACTTGCGCGAGCGGGTGAGCGAAAGCCTTGGGCTGCTGTACGC
>JANNLW010000437.1:0-6983 GCA_031397145.1 Sphingomonadales bacterium
GGAAGACGTACCGCCGCCGCGCGATGCGGATTCCGAGGAGACTGAAGAGGAAAGCGCGGCACGCCGTCGCAGTCGCCGCGGTCGCCGCGGTGGCCGAGGTCGGCGTAGTGACCGACCCGAGACAACCGGCGATGGCACCGAAACGACGGAGGCCAGTACGCCTGAGTCCGTAGCCGATCCGGTTGTCGCGGATATTGTTGTCGAAGACGCCAAGAAAGCGCCGCGCAGACGGCCGGGCAAGGCGAAGGTCGCTGTCGAGGAGTCAGCCCCCGCTGCACTCATCGTGGACGCCGACATGCCGGTCGAAAAGCCGAAGCGCACGCGAAAGAAGGCAGACGCGATGGCCGAAGCCGCTATTGCACCGGCGGTCGTTGTCGAAGATGCTTCCAAGGCAGAGGCGCCAAAACCCAAACGGGCCCGCAAGGTCAAAGAAGATGCACAGCCTGTCCCGGCGAATGCCGAGGGCGGCTTTGAAGACGATGGCACGCCCCGGCGGGGCTGGTGGCAACGCACATTCGGTCCGGAATCCTGACGGGCGAGTTTTCATCTGAGGTTCAGGCTGGGAAGGCGACAGGTAACATCATGGTATCGCTCGCTTTCCGTGCCCGCTCAGTGATCCGGTCGCTTTTCGCCGTTCTGCTCATCTGGGCCGTGACCGTACAACCGGTCATGGCCCAATCGATCCTGCGCGACGCCGAAACCGAATCTCTTTTCGAACAGATGTCCGCCCCGTTGATCGCCGCGGCCGGCCTCGACCCGCGCAACGTCAAGGTCGTCCTGATCAATGACAAGGAGATCAACGCCTTTGTTGCAGGTGGTCAGTATGTCTATATCCACTCAGGCCTGATATCCGCCGCCGACAACGCCAATGAAGTCCAGGGCGTGATCGCTCACGAACTCGGCCATGTTGCGGGCGGGCATATTATCCGTTCAGGCGAGGGCATCAAACAGGCGACCGGTATTACGCTGCTGAGCCTGCTTTTGGGTGCAGCAGCGATCGCGGCTGGCGCAGGCGAAGCGGGAGCCGGGATTCTCGGCGTTGGCCAGCAGGTTGCTTTGAGCCAGTTTCTTGCTTTCACACGAACGCAGGAATCGAGTGCCGATCAGGCTGGAGCAAAATATCTTTCGATTGCAGGGATAAGCGGTCGTGGTTCGCTTGCCTTTTTCAAGAAACTCCTGGGCCTGGAATTCCGCCTGGCGATCCCGCAGGAAGACAGCTATGCGCGCACCCATCCGCTTTCAGGGGAGCGCATCGCCATCCTGCAAGAGGGATATCAGAGCGACCCAGCCTGGAACAAGCCTACCGATCCTGCGCTCGAAGCGCGGTTTCAAAGAGTCAGGGCCAAGCTGAAGGGCTTTGTGTCTGATCCGTCAGCAACGATGCGTGACTATCCCGAAAGCAATCAATCCATTCCCGCCCATTATGCCCGCGCCTATGCCTGGCACCGTTCGGCCTATCCGGAAAAGGCGCTAGCGGAAGCAGATGCCCTTTTGAATGCGGTTCCGGGCGATCCGTATTTTCTCGAGCTGAAGGGGCAGATTCTACTTGAGTCCGGCAAGCCGGCCGAGGCGCTTCCTCTGTTGCGGGAAGCTGTGGCCAAGACAAACGCCCAGCCTCTGATCGCGTCGTTGTTTGGCCATGCGCTGATTGCGACCGAAGACCAGGCCAATTTCATGGAGGCGGAAAAGATCCTCAAGGCTTCTGTGACCAAGGATAACGAGAACCCGTTTGCCTGGTATCAACTCGGCGTTGTCTATGATCGAGCGGGCGACGCGCCCCGCGCAGCAATGGCGACAGCCGAGCGCTACCACCTTGAAGGACGGCCCCGGCTGGCCCTGGTCAATGCTGAAATGGCGGTGCGCGGATTGCCGCAGGGCACGCCCGACTGGATTCGTGCGCAGGATATTGCCATCGTATCACGCGCTGCTGCCGAAAATGAGAAGCGAAAACGCCGGTGAACGAAGGGGCCAAGACCATCATGACCGTTATCCTTGCGACCCTGCTGGGAGCAGGCGGCGCAGTGCTTGCTGTAACAGCAACGGATAAGCCTCAGCCGGTCAATACCGCAGACAAGGCGGCGATTGAACAGATTGTTCGGGAATATATCCTGACCCATCCTGAAATACTTCCGGAGGCCATGAACAACCTTGAGGCACGTGAGAGCAAAAAGGTCGTTGATGAAAACCGCGCGCAAATCGAAAAGCCATTTGCCGGAGCTTGGGAGGGGGCGAGCGATGCCGATGTCACGCTTGTCGAGTTTTTCGACTATGCCTGCAGCTATTGTCGCGCCAGCTTGCCAGATATTGACCGGCTCCTCAGCGAGGACAAGAAGCTCAGGATTGTTTACCGAGAACTGCCGATTCTCGGACCCCAAAGCCTTGATGCCGCATCGGCAAGCCTCGCTGTGGCGCAGCAGGGCAATTACGGCACGTTTCACCGGGCGCTCTACAAGGCTGGGCGATTGACGCCCCAGATCATTTCCGAAGTTGTGAAAAAGACGGGCGCTGATTTGGGCCGTGTGAGGGATGCAGAAAAGTCGGAAGCCGTAAAAGACGAGATCGCCGCAAATATTGAACTGCAACGCGCGCTCCAGTTGACGGGCACGCCAAGCTGGGTGGTCGGCGATACGGTCCTCAACGGAGCCGTGGGCTATGACGAACTCAAAAAGGCCATCGCCGCGGCGCGCGCAAAGCGCTGACGCATTCGCGAAGAGAGCGGGCAGTTTTCGCTTTCCTATTTTGAATGTTCCGTCTACGTTCCCTATGTGGTTGATCTCGTCTTTTTCTCGCTCGAGATGCACTGCTCGGGCCGATTTTGCGGAGATATTCTCTTAACTCACAGCCTAATATTGGTCGACATCGAGGTGCGAATTATATGACGGACATGTTTCTGGTCGGCCTAATCGCGGCAGGAATTGGTGCGCTAATTGGCTGGCTGCTTGGCGGGCGCGGGGCAGGGGCTTTGAAGGCTGAACGTGACCTGCATCTGGAGAATTTCAAGGCGGCTATTCGCGATCTTGAGACGGCAGTCGGCGAGCGCGATTCAGCACGCCTGGCACTCGCGCGGCAAGAGGCCGATGCCGAAGCGTTCGAGGCGCGGTTGGCGGAATTGCGCGAGAACAAGGATGCGATGGCGGCTCAGTTCGCTGAAGTCAGCAACAAGCTGCTCGGAGAGGCGCAACGCCAATTTCTCGAACGCGCAGACCAGCGCTTCAAGCAATCCGAAGAAACCTCTGGTCAGGCACTCAAATCGCTGCTCCAGCCAGTCAATGAACGGCTTTTGCGGTATGAGGAAAGCGTCGCGAAGGTCGAGAAAGATAGGTCCGAGGCCTATGGAAATCTCCAGGGGTTGATGGAATCAATGCGCGTCGGCCAGGAATCGGTCCGTGCCGAAGCCGCAAAGCTCGGCAATTCGCTCCGTAACGCGCCAAAAGCACGCGGACGCTGGGGCGAGCAGCAATTGCGCAACGTGCTCGAGACCTGCGGTCTTTCCGAGCATGCCGATTTCCAGACCGAAGTCAGCGTCGAGGGCACTGACGGCCGGTTGCGGCCTGATGTGATCATCCGCGTTCCGGGTGGCCGCAACCTCGTGATTGACGCGAAAGTGTCTCTCAATGCCTATCAGGATGCGTTTGAGGCGGGAGAGGAGGCCAATCGGGTTTCAGCGCTTGTCGCTCACGCGGCGGCGATGAAGGCGCACGTCAATACGCTTGGGCAAAAGGCCTATCAGGACCAGTTCGAAGATACCCCTGATTATGTAATCATGTTCGTGCCCGGAGAGCATTTTCTCTCGGCTGCACTCGAACAGGATGCCGATCTTTGGGACTTCGCGTTTGCCAAGCGGGTATTATTGGCGACGCCGACCAACCTGATCGCGATTGCTCGCACGGTTTCTGCGGTTTGGAAGCAGGAAAAAATGGCCGGTCAAGCGCGCGAAATTGCCGAATTGGGCAAAGAGCTGTACGCTCGGCTGTCGACGATGGGCGGCCATGTCGGGCGGATGGGTAAAAACCTCGACACAGCGGTTTCCGCCTACAACGCATTGGTCGGGAGTCTGGAGTCTCAAGTACTCACTCAGGCCAAGAGGTTCGAGGAATACAACGTTGATACAAGTGGCAAATTGATCGAACCCCTGCCGGTGATAGACCAAACCTCAAGGCCTTTGGTGAAACTGGTTTCAGGGGGAGAAGCAAGTTAACACCGCCGCTGGTTCAGCACTTCATAGGCCATGACGGCTGTCGCCACAGCGGCATTTAGGCTGTCGGCCTTTCCGAGCATAGGCATCTTTACAAGGATATCGCACTCTGCCTCGTAAGACTCTGGTAAACCTTGGGATTCATTGCCTATCAGCGCTGCCGGGGGCCGAGATCCAGCTGGCCCCCCTGGCGGTGGACGTGCGGCTGACGCGCCCGGACGTGCTGCGCGTCGTGAGCGACGGCCAGGGGCGCTACCGCATCGAGGGAGTGCCCATCGGCCGCAGCGTGGTGTTCGTCACGCACCCGAGCCACTACGAGCGGATTCTGGCCACGATCCCCCGCGACGAGGCGGGGAACACGGAAATCGACTCGACGCTCGCACACCATGTGCCTCCGGCGCTGTGCGTGTTCGTGGAGCGCGAGGGCCAGCGCGTGACGCGCGACATCGAGCTCCTGCCTGGCGTGCCCGTCTCGGGCCTGGTGCTCGCCCCCGATGGCGCGCCCGCGGCAGATGCCGAGGTGCTGGCGCTGGGAGACGACCTCTCGTCGCTGCGCTGGACGTGGGGACTGCAGCACGCGCCGCGGGAGCGCGTGCTGGCTGTGAGCGGGGCGGACGGTCGCTTCGAGGTCGGGGGCCTGGCGCCAGGCCCCAATCACGTGTTGCTGGCACGGAAGGCGGGCTTGGCCAGCGCGCTGAGCGAGAGCCTGACGCTCGCCTTCGGCGCGCCACGGCGCGACGTCACGTTGCGGCTGGCCCGGGGAGCCACGCTCATAGGCCGCGTCCTCGACGGGCGCGGCGTGCCGCTGGACCACGCCTGGGTGGACGCCTGGACCGACGCGCCCGAGGGCCTGGGCGCAGGCAGCGCCTACATGGAGACCGGCGCGGACGGCGTCTTCCGCCTCGAAGGCCTCCCGGTCGGCAAGCTCGGCGTGAGAGCCGGGGCCGTCGATCACGGAACCGTCGAGCATGAGGTGGAGGTCCGGCAAGCTGGCGAGGTGCTGCCTGCTCTCGAGCTGCGGCTGGACAAGCGCGTACGCATCGAGGGCGTGCTGCTGGACGAGGGGGGCAGGCCCCTTGGAGGGAAGTCGCTCCACGCCCGCTCGGGCGACGACGGCGACTACGAGTCCGCGATGAGCCGCACGGACGGCGCGTTCAGCATCGATGGCTTGGTACCAGGTCCCGTGACGCTCTTCGGCCGCGCCGAGGGCTACCACGGCTCCACTCCGCTGCTCCAAGCCGAGGCACCTGCTACGGGTCTGCGGGTGACCTGGAAGGAGCCCACCCGCACCGTGATCGAAGGCACGGTGGTGGACGACCAAGCGCGCCTCGTGCCGCTGTGTCGGGTGGTGGTGCGAGCAACTCGCGGGGACCGCCTCGTGGACGAGCAGCGAGGACGCGACACCACGGTGGTGAATGGCGCGTTCCGTCGCGCGGTGGAGGGCGTGGCACCCTTCGTGATCATCGTCCACAGGCCGCAGGACGCCGAGGGGCGTCCGTTGAATCTGCGGGATCGTACCGTGAGCTTGGACCAAGCGCCCACGGAGCCAACGCTAATCGCGCTGGAGCCAGGACTCTCCCTCTGCGGCCACGTGCTCGATGCGTACGAGGCTCCAGTCGCAGGTGTGCTGCTCAGCGCCCAGGAGATCACCGCGATCAGCGCCGTCGACGGGTCATTCTGCATCCCTGGCCTTGACTCAGGGAACGCATGGCTCGAGGTCGATCCGCCACGCGGCTATGTGAAGCCCGACCCCCGGGGGGCTCGCGTCGGGGCTACGGACGTCGTCGTGCGCCTCGAGCGGGGTGTCACCCTGACGGGCTCGGTGCTGGATCCCGATAGTCGCCCCGTCCGCTACGGTTGGGTCGAGGCGACGTGGGAGGCTACGCCGACGGGACCCGCCGGCGCAGCAGAGGCAGCCCTCGCAGACAACGGACGGTTCTCCTTTCGGGGGCTCCCACCTCAGGCGCGCCTGACGCTGCGGGCCGAGGCCGGAGACAGCGAGACACCGGACTTCGGTCCCGGGATCCTGGAGGGCGTGCTTCCCGGACAGAGCGACATCGTGATCCACCTGCCGAAGGGCGCCACCGTCTCGGGCCAGGTGGTGGAGGCCGACGGCAGCCCGGCGCAGGACGCCAGCGTCTGGGTTTACCCTAGCTGGACAGGGTCGGCATCCGACGTGGTGGAGGCGGATGATCAGGGGTGCTTCACGGTGCGCGGTTTGCCGCCCGGCAGGGTGCAGCTCAGCGTCGAGGTCGAGGGGCTGTTCGGCAGCACGGAGCTGACTGTGAGCGCGCCCGCCAGGAGTCTGCGCGTCGTCCTGCCCCGACGCATCCCCATCGAGGGTCGCATCGTTGGCGCCGGAGCCGGCGCGAGGTGGTGGGCATGGGCGTGGAGGTCCACGGACCCGGGAGAGCGCAGCGAACGCCTGGCAGTCGGGACCGACGGCCGCTTCGCGCTCAGCGACATCAGCGAGGCTGGCCCGTGGATGCTGGGCGCCTCTTCAAGTGACGGTCGCTATGCGCTGGCAGGCCCGGTCCCGGGCGGCGCCGCGGGCGTCGAGCTCGAAGCGCGCCAAGGCGGCGTCCTCGAGGGCCAAGTGCGCACGGCGTCCGGCCTGCCCCCCGGGGGCGGCCGGAGCATCCAGCTCTCGGGCCAGGGATGGAATGCCGAATCACTCCTCGGACCGCAGGGCGGCTATCGTTTCCAGGGCTTGCCGCCGGGTCGTTATCGCCTCTACATGGTGACGCACGAGGGAAGCGTCTCCGTAGAAGAGGAGGTCGCGGGCGGC
>JANNLW010000013.1:0-2853 GCA_031397145.1 Sphingomonadales bacterium
ACCAATGCCCGAGGCCGCGCCTGTGACAATCGCTTTGCGGCCCGATACGTCGCGTGCCATTACGCGAACTCCCGCTGAAACTCGGCCATGTCGAAATAGTCGCGCCATTTGCCGATCTTGTCATTGGCATTGACCTCGAAGATTCCCATTAAGCGGATCTTGCGCCATCGCCCATCGATCAGAAATCCGTCGGTCCGTTCAGTCATCACCACATTGCCGGTGGAAGAGATATGGTGCGTTTCGAAGTTGATTCCGTCCGACGGGGGAAAACTGGCCATCAGCGCCTTACATGCATCAATCCCTACCGCTGGCTCCATCGGGACATTATGCCAAACGATATCATCAGCCATCATTGCAAAAGCGGCATCCATATCCATACGGTTCCAGGCCGCCATGAAATTCAAGACAATGTGTTCCGGATTCATGCTTGGCTCCTTGTGCTTGAGGTCCAATCGAGCGCATTTGCAAGGATGCGCTGGACAGATGGATTTTCATAGGTCGACGGACCATCTCCGAACTGAAGATAGACGATCGCGGCGTCCCCGACGTGCCGAGCCCAGGCAACCAGATTGCTCCCGGCAGGATGCGGCCAGTCCTGATTGACGAACATCTGGCCAGCTACGGCTTTGGCAGCCGAGTAAAAGTTTGGGGCAACGAAATCATAATCGGCACGAACCAAGGGGATGACGCCTTCTTCGAAAATTTCGGCAAGATAAAGTTCGTCATTGACAGCAAAGCGGGGTTGGACGCCGGCAACCACGGGATGATCCGCAACAATATCCGCGACATAGGCGACATCATGTCGATAACCAGAATCCAGGCATGCCGAGCCTCGCACGTTCCCCGGCTGATAGAGAAACCGCCCACCGACCATCTCGCTCCACGCCGGCCAATCCGCCCAGCCCGCAAGTGCATGATGCATCATGACTGCACCGCATCCCCTGGCGAACCGGCGCTCGATCGCGGCCTTGAACGCGTCTGACGGTGGACGCGACGTCACGCGTCCGTCGGCGAACTCGTATCCCGGCATGTCGTAAAAAAGAAGGCCATCGACATCGTCGGCAGCCCCCTCGCCGATCCGCTCCTCGGCTTCTGGATGGATCAGATGCGTGACGTCCCAGCCATCAAGTTGCGACAACATTGCTGCAAACGGCCCTTCCTCGTAGGGATGGCCACCGCTCAATACGAGAAGGCTGCGCCCTCCCATAGTTAAACGATCTTCAGGATCATCTTGCCGTCGTTGCTGCCGCTGAAGAGGCGCATGAAAGCAGGCAGGGCATTTTCGATTCCGTCATCAATATGTTCGTCAAAGACAAGTTTTCCGGCACGAACCAGCTCGGCCATCGCCATTGCGCCTTCGCCAAAGCGCGGCACATAATCGGCCACCAATAGTCCAGTCATCGATGCGCGTTTTACGATCAGCTGCCAGATATTGCGCGCACCCGTCTTTTCATCTGAATTGTTGTATTCACTGATCAGCCCACACAGCCCGATCCGGGCACCCATCGCCAGATTGTTCAAACCCGCATCGAGAATGTCCCCTCCGACATTTTCGAATATCACGTTGACACCATTCGGAGCGTGAAGGCCAATTTCGCTAGAAAGCTGTTCAACAGATTTACCGCGATAATCGATAGCAACATCGAAGCCGTATCGCTCCGTCAATCGCGCGCATTTTTGAGGACCCCCAGCAATGCCAATCACCTTGGACGCGCCCTTTACTTTCGCAATCTGGCCAACAAGAGAGCCGACTGCGCCTGCGGCTCCCGAAACCAGAACGACGTCACCCGGATTGGGCTTGCAGACTTCAAGCAGGCCGAAATAGGCGGTCAGGCCAACTGCACCCAAGACCGAAAGAAAATTGGTCGGCGACGGCACGATGCTGATGTCGATGGCCTGCGAAAACCCGCCTGACATGCTGACCGAATACTCCTCGATCGCATTCAATCCCGAGACCCATTGCCCAACCGGAAAATCGGCCGCCCTGCTTTCGACGACAACACCAACCGTCGAGGCGCGCACCGCGTCCCCTAGCGGAATTGGCGGCATGTACGATGGCGCGTCATCCATCCAGCCTCGCATTGCAGGATCGAGCGACGCGTAGCGATTCTGGATGAGAAACTGGCCGTCCTGAAGGGTTGGCGTCTCCTCGATTCTCAGCTCGAAATCATCAGCGACGGGCGTGCCATCGGGTCTGCGCACAAGCAGAAATCGTCGGTTCAGTGCCATCTGGTCAATCCTTGTTAGTTTGGAAGAAGTACCGCCGGAACGCGGTTATTGCGTTTCCAGGCGTTCTCCATGTTGTGGGAATACAAACCAATCCTGGGCGCTTTTCGTCCAGTAGTGAAGGGTCGGCGAAAGACCGGAGCAGTCATCAAGCGTGCCGGCCTTTATGAAGATCATTCCATTCAATGTTGCCGCAGGGGTTTCGGTGATCACTGGCGAACCGCATTTGCCGCAGAATTTTCGATAGACTGCCGCCCCAGTTGCGCTCGTATCCTCATAGATGGAAAGATCACCCGTCACCTCGAGTTGCTCGCGCTTCAGGAAGGCGACCACGGACAGCGCAGAGCCTGCCTGTTTCTGACAGTGCACACAATGACACGTAGCGACCATGACGGGAGGCCATTGAACGCTATATCGCACAGCGCCACACAGGCATCCCCCTTGTCGGACGTTGTCAGTGGCACTTGTGTCATCGTTGGACATTGTCGGTCTTTCAGATTGTCGTTGAACAGCGCACGTTGCTTCTGATCCTGAATGTTGGTCGCGTTTTCAGGAGCGAAGACAACCCTTTTTCGCCCTTATCACAACCCTTGAAATAGCTAGGAATCCGAATGGGCTGACAGCGAG
>JANNLW010000023.1:0-11905 GCA_031397145.1 Sphingomonadales bacterium
CCCAACGTGCGCGATGATGATGCCGGTGCCGCAGGAATATCGAGCCAATAGCGATACCCCGACACGGTGCCCAGTGACCCGACCCGATAGCCGACGCGGAGACCGTGAATATCGTTGGCGCGCCAAGTACCCTGTGGTGAATCCGGTCCGAACACGCGGTTGACCCGCCAGGCGTAGATATAGTCTGCGGATAGTCCCTTGACCGGCTTGAGCGTCAGCCGCGCCGCATCAAGCGTCTGGTCATTCTGGCGCCAGCCAACCGAGCCAATCCAGCGCTGGTTGTCGAGGTTCACAGCCTGTCGTCCTCCCGTCAGCTCGACCCGACTGTTCGGCTTCCAGCGGACATAGACCTGATTAAGCAAGATGTCTTCGGGATCGGCCACAACCGGAAAGCGGGCCAGGCCGTTGACTGTGTCGTTGAACCGCTCCGCGCCGAGATTCAGGATCGCCTCGCCTTCGACCAATATGCTGAGGCCATGCCATTCAGCCGTCTTGAGGCCAGCGCGAACCCGAATTGTTGAAGCGGTCGCGTTTTCTGGCAGACCGTCCTGATCGACAAGTTCAAGCCGATAGCGGATCTCCGCATAAGGGGTCACTGGCGCGACGGATTTCGCAGCGATGGGCGTCTCCGCCGATTGGGCAAGGCTGGGCGCACTGAAAAGCGTGCAGACCAGCATGATTGACGGCGTGAGGAGCCTGACCAATGTATATCCCATGGGTCGCCCTTAGCGACATGCAGCGCCGGTTGAATTGACTTAAATCAATTGTAACAGCAAGAGCTCAAGTCATGTCGTTCCGCCTGTCGACCCTCCTCGCTGCCCCACATCGGCTGCCCTTTTTGACCGGGGCCTTGAACCTGATCGTGCTGATGTTCTGGTGGTGTGTGACGCTGATAGATCTTCATATCTGTTCGCTCGGGCTTGCACCATCCGAACTGCCAACCTCGCTGTTACACGCGCCGATCATGCTCTATCTTCTCTTGCCGCCATTCTTCTTCGGGTTTCTCTTGACCGTATTCCCGCGCTGGATGGGCTATGCTGATCTGGTGGTTCGCCAGTATGCCCCGATCGGAATTGCCTTTCTGATTGCTTCGGCACTTGCTTGGATTGGCCTGTTCGGCGGCGCACTCCCGATCCTAATCGTGGCCTTCGCACTTGCCGCCTCGGGCTGGTTGGTCACCCTGTGGCAGCTATTCGCCCTGATCCGGGCTGAGCGACGCGATGGCAAGGGGCCAACATGGCATGCGTGGTCGGTCTTCGCTGCGCTGGTGCTCGGGCTTGGTGGTCTGGTGCTCCTGCTCTTGTTCCTGATTGGACACGATAGCCGGCTTGTCCAGGCAGCGAACCTGATTGGCACCTTTGGCTTGCTGGTTCCGGTTTTCACGACTGTCGCCCATCGTATGATCCCGTTCTTTGCCGGGAACGTGGTCAAGGACTACGTCCATTGGGGGCCATTCTGGGTGCTTGCGGCACTTTGGATTTTACTGATCACCCATCTTGCTCTTGAGCTGTTTGGGCTGAAGAACTGGCTATGGGTGTCAGCTCTCGGCCTCGCCGGTTTGACCGGCCTGATGTTGCGACGCTGGTGGCCGTCGGCATCCGCGCCCGGCTTGCTTCGGGTTCTGTTGTGGGGATTTGCCTGGGCGCCGGTCGGTTTCGCCCTGATAGCCGCTGACAGCTACGCACGAACTGCCGGCCTGAATTTCAGCCTTGGCCGCGCACCGGTTCATGCGCTCTATATCGGCATGGCGGGAAGCATGCTGATCGCAATGGTTACCCGTGTAACTCAGGGACATGCCGGTCGACCGCTGGAGATGCCGCGGGTGGCATGGATCGCGTTCTGCGGGATCCAGTTATCGGCTTTAGCCCGGATCATCGCCGGCATGCGCGAAGAACAAGGCAATTGGCTCGTCTTGGCCGCTTTCATCTGGCTTTTTTCAGTTTTGCCCTGGGTCTTCAGGCAAGTGCGCATCTACGGCGCACCAAGAATTGACGGAAAACCGGGATGAACCGTGATCAACTGATACTAGCCACACTAGCGTCGGAAGTGCACGGTGAGAATGGCAACTTGCTTCCCCCAACCAAACCCATCGGAAGCACCGGGACTTACGTTTGCCGAAACTCTGCTTCCATGATCTTGCGCATCTCGAATTTCTGCGCCTTACCCGTCACAGTCATGGCAAAAGCGTCTACAATGCGGATGTGGCGCGGCACTTTGTAGTGGGCAATCTGGCCCTTGCAATGAGCGATGACCTCGTCTTGCGTTACCGTCATACCGGACTTTCCGATGATCCATACGCAGACTTCCTCGCCATATTTCTCGTCTGCCACACCAAACACCTGCGCGTCGGCAATCGCGGGATGCGAAAGAAGAAACTCTTCAATCTCGCGCGGATAGATGTTCTCGCCGCCGCGGATGATCATATCCTTGATTCGCCCGGTAATGCGAACATAGCCCTTTTCGTCCATCGTCGCGAGATCGCCCGAATGCATCCATCCTTCACTGTCGATCGCTTCGGCCGTCTTTTGCGGATCGTCCCAATAGCCAAGCATGACGGCATATCCACGCGAACAATATTCTCCCTGTTCGCCGTGCGGAAGGGTCTGCCCGTCCGGGCCCACGATCTTGGCTTCGGCATGCGGATGGACTCGGCCCACTGTTGACACGCGCTCGTCTAGCGGATCGTCGGTCGCTGTTTGGGTCGTGATCGGGCTTGTTTCGGTCATGCCATAAGCGATTGTCACTTCGGCCATGTTCAGTCGCTCAATGACGCCGCGCATTGTGGCTACTGGACAGGGTGAGCCGGCCATGATTCCCGTGCGAAGTGTCGACACGTCAAAACGGTCGAGATCGGGCAAGTTGAGTATGGTGATGAACATGGTCGGCACACCGTAAAGCGCCGTGCATCCCTCCGCCTCGATGGCCTCAAGGGCCTGCGTCGGGTCATAGGCCTCGCCGGGATAGATCATCGCTGCACCCGAAGTGACGGCGGCCAAATTGCCCAGCACCATTCCGAAGCAATGATACAGCGGAACCGGAATACATATCCGGTCAATTTCGCTGAGCTTGATCTGGCGCGCATCGAAATGACCATTGTTGAGGATGTTGCGGTGCGTGAGCGTGGCCCCTTTGGGAAAGCCGGTCGTCCCACTGGTGAACTGGATATTGATCGGATCGTTGCGGTCAAGGGTGGCGCCAATCGCCGCCAGCCTTTCGCTGTCAACCGAGGAGGCAAGGGTTTTCCAAGGTATGAATCCGTCATGGGTCGTATCGCCCAGGCTCACGAGCACCCGCAGTTGGGGAAGCTTCTCCCGTCCGAGTTCACGCAGCATGCCGATATAGTCGCTCGACTTGAACGACGACGCAGTCACGAGCGCGATGCAGCCAACCCTGTTCAGCGCATATTCGACTTCGGATAGGCGATAGGCCGGGTTGATCGTCACCAGTACAGCGCCGATCTTTGCTGTAGCAAACTGAATCACCGTCCATTCGGCGCAATTGGGCGACCATATACCAACCCGCTCACCCTTCTTGATTCCTTGCGCAACAAGCCCGCATGCGATCCGGTCGACCTCGGTATTGAGTTCTGCCCAAGTCCAGCGAATGCCCTGATGCCGCGATACCAGTGCCAACCCATCGGGCCAGGCCTGCGCCGCACGCTCAAGTGCCTCGCCAATTGTGTACTCAAGTAACGGCGGCTCGGTTGCGCCTTTCGAATGGCTCAAACTGTTCGTCATCTGGCCTCGTTGATCACCTGGATCTGGGTGAACTCATGCAATCCCTCTTCCGCAAACTCGACGCCAATCCCGGATTGTTTGGCACCGCCAAAGGGGATATTGGGGCCGAAATCGAGATGCTTGTTGATCCAGACTGTCCCTGATTCCATCTCGCAGGCCATGTCATAAGCCTTGTCGCGATCATTGGACCAGATCGAACCGCCCAGCCCCCAGGGCGAAGCATTGGCGCGGGCAAGCGCGTCATCATTGTCGCTGAAACGGATCACCGGAAGGATCGGTCCGAATTGTTCCTCATCGACGATTCTTGTTCCGTCGGTGACATCGCGAACGATAGTCGGCCGGATGAAATAACCCGGCCGATCCTCAACCTGTCCCCCGGCGATGATGTTGCCATTGGCGCGGGCATCTTCAAGAAAACCCTTCACCTTCTCATACTGCATCTTGTTCTGGAGCGGTCCAATCTGCGCGCCTTGTTTGAGCCCGTCATCGACAATTGCAGCATCGGCCAGGATGGCCAGCTCGTTGCACAATTCGTCATAGATCGATTCATGGGCATAAACGCGTTTGACCGCGAGACAGACTTGCCCGGCGTTCATCGTTGCGCCGCCGAAGATGCCAGGCGCCACAAGCTTTGGATCGACATCGGCCAGAACGATCGCAGCATCGTTTCCGCCCAGTTCCAGCGTGATACGTTTGATCGTGGACGCAGCACTGGCCATCACTTTCTTGCCTGTCTCCGTCGAACCGGTGAAGCTGATCTTGGCAATGTCAGGGTGCGAGGTCAGTGCAGCGCCCAGATCATTCTGATCGGTGACAATGTTGATGACACCTGCCGGGAATATCTCTGCACAGAGTTCGCCCAGCCGCAGCGTGGTAAGCGGAGTGGTCGGTGCCGGCTTGATCACGATGGTATTGCCCGCAAGCAATGCGACCGGCGCCTTGAACGCGACAATCAGGACAGGGAAATTCCAGGGGATGATGCATCCGACCACACCCAGCGGCTTGCGGCGCATCTCGACCCGGCGATTGTCATTGTCCTCGATCAGCTTGTTCTCAAGATTGAGTGAAGCGAGATAACGCAGAAAGGCCGCCGTATAGGTGATTTCCGCTGTGGATTCGGAAAGCGGCTTACCCTGTTCCTGCGTCAAAAGCCGCGCAAACTCTGTCGTTCTGGCTTCGATGGCATCTGCCAGCTTCATTATACAGGCGCGACGGTCGGCCATTGGCGTCTTCGCCCAGCCCTTGAACGCGGCCTTGGCAGCAGCGACAGCCTCGTTCAACTGACCCTCGCTTCCGCGCGGGCAAACTGAAAGTACTTCTTCCGTTGCCGGGTTGATGACTTCCATCGTCGCGTCGCCATCAACCAGCTTGCCGCCGATCAGCAGTTTGTATTCAGACATGACCTTCTCCTTCGACCGGGTGCTCCCGGTCAGTATTTGACACCAACTGTGATACCATAAGATCGTGGCGCGCTGATATGGTTATAGTCGAACCCGAAGCCTGCGAGCAGGTCGACCCGCGAGGTGAAGTAGAATTTGTTAGTCAGGTTCTTGCCCCAGATCGATGCATTCCAGCGACCATTGGATGATTCCCAATCGATGTGCCCGCTCAGCAGGGCATAGGATTTCTGTTGAAGGCGCGAAATGTTGAGCACTTCGAAATACTGGCTGGACGAATAGGCAAGATCGCCGTGCAGGCTGAGTTTGCCCGCGCCGCCGTCCATGACCGTCGCATCGACTCCGCCATTGAAGGTCAGCGACGGGGCATTGGAAAGTTCATTTCCTGCAACATTGACGCCGCTCACAAGGCCGTTCTGGATCTTCGTATCAAGCAAGCCCACGCCGGCACGCAATGTCAGCGTGTCGCTCGCCCTTGCCGTGAGTTCTGCCTCGCCACCCATGATGCGTGAACGGGGAATATTCTCAAGAGTCTGCGCCGCTGTTGTCGGGCTGATATTGATGAACTGCTGGTTTTTGTATTTGTAATAGAAGGCCGCCATGTTCAGAGTCACACGGCGATCTGCGAACTGGGTTTTCGCGCCGAGTTCGAACGCATCGACGCTTTCCGGCTTGGCTACCGAAAGCTCTGACGGATCGAAAAAGGCCTGGGCATTGAAACTGTTGGCGCGGTATCCCCGGCTGTAGTTCGCATAGAGAAGATTGCCGCTACTCAACTTGTAATCGAGGCCGATTTTTCCGGACAGATTGTTGGTCTTGTAGGCAAGCGCTGAACTCGGAATCAGGTTCACGACGAGTACGCGGTTGGGGCCAAGCGCGTCCGAACGGAAATTGGTCTGGTCGCCGGTGTCGTGCGTATAGCGCAAGCCACCGCGTAGCGTTATAGCATCAGCCACATCGAACTTGACGTCGGAATAGACCGCAAAACTCTTTTTCAGCTGGTCAAAGCTGTTGTCGAACAGGCAGCCCAACGGCAGTCCGATGGCACAATCGGCATCTGTCACGCCCGGCAGGCCGTCAGAATCTACGTCCTTGGCAATTTCAAACGTGGTCTGGTTGAACACTTTTTCGCGGTTGTAATAGGCCCCGAGAATGAAATTGAACGGCCCGTCAAAGTCGCTTGTCAGGCGTAAATCCTGCGCAAATTGGGTCGCACGATCAATATAGGGAATTTCCAGAAGCTGGTTGGGTTGGCCGTCGGTATCCTCATAGAAGCGAAGGCGTCCCTTGTCCCAGGATGTGATGCTGGTGATCGTCAGCGCATCAGACACGTCGATATCTCCGGTAAGAGCCAAGGAATAAGTCCGGGCGCGACGCTTGTCGGTTACGTTTGCCGCAATCTGGCGGCGAGAAAGTCCGGGGCGATTAACGGCTTCTGGCTGTGCGTAGATGCCGTAGTTACGAGGGTCCTGATTGCTCATCGCGCCACGCAAAACGAATTTGACGCCGTCGGATGGCTCGAACAACAGTGATGCGCGCACACCATATTCGCTGACACTGGCGAGATCGGGCTTGCCAGGCAGCACATTCTTGAACCAGCCATCGGCATTGGAAAAGGTTCCTGCAACACGAAGGGCCATCGTGTCGCCCAGCGGTAGGTTGACCGCACCATTGACATCGATCCGGTTGTAATTGCCGTATCCCAGATTGAGATAGCCGTTGGCCTTGCCCAGTTCCGGCGCGCGACTGATCAGGTTGACCGCGCCGCCGGTGGTATTCTTGCCATACAAGGTCCCTTGCGGTCCGCGCAGTACTTCGACGCGTTCAAGATCAAACAACGCAATGCCGAGGAAGGCAAAATTGCCCTTGTAGACTTCGTCATAATAGGTCGCGACGGGACTCGATTGATTGAGGCTGTAGTCCGACATGGAAACACCGCGCAGTGCGAAGATGGGGGTGTTGTCACCCACTGTCGATGTCAGCTGAAGATTGGGTATCTTGGTGACCAGTTCGTCGGCCTGCGTAACCCGGCTCTTGGACAAGGAGTCGCCAGTAATTGCGGAGACCGAAATCGGCACGCTTTGAAGGTTTTCCGATCGCTTGTTTGCGGTCACAATGATTTCATTGGGATCCGCTTCTTCGGTTGCAGTCTGCGCGAGCGCATTGGTCGCCGTCCCGGCCATCAATATTGCCAAGGCGCCCCTTATCATGTTGCGGATCTGACTGGTATTTTGCATGTGTTGCCTCCCCTTAGGCTGTTCAACAATAGTGATTAGAGTGTCCCTCCGGGCATTTTCGCAATGAGCCGGGCCCGTGTGGCCGCTGCTTCAACGCGCAGTGGAGATTGCCGCAAACGCCGGATTTCCGACGCGCCATATGGCTTGAAGCCGGCCGGCAGGTTTGCCCGGTCGAACCGGTAAAGTGTCCAGTTCAACAAATCGGCGAGCCGCGCATCGCCCAAATCCGTTGTTGCGACTCCTGGCACACGGCCAAGATACTCCCTTCCCCCGGGCACGCTGAGAAAGCGTGCGACAACACCGCCCATCGGCGGGTTCGAAAACCTGTCGCCTCCGCCATCCGGGCGGTGGCACCCCTGACACTTCAGAATATAGTCAATATGGGCCTGACCGGAATTCCTGACGCCCGGCATGTCTGTCGATGTGCCGCTGGCGTGTGCACCGCCCACCACCAAAACAGCCCCAACGACCGGCAGCAAGGCGGAAGCGAACCTCATTTTCCGCCCGCCGCACTGTGCATTTGGCCCACGGCTGCGGAATTCAGGCTTGCACCGCTTGCGCGCACCTTTGCGATTTCTGCTGGCGTAAACGGCACGAAACCCTTGCCGGCCTTGGCAATCGTCAGGGCAACATAATTGAGTACGGCCGCCACCGCATCATCATCGAGACCTGACTGTGCAGGCATATTGCCCCGAAAGGGTTTGCCACCCACGGTGACGGGCCCGGAAATGCCTTTGATCACGCCCAGAATGGCATAGCGCCGCCCCGCTGGCGCCTTCACCAGCGTCGCGAAGTCGGCACCAAGGGGCGGAAAGGCGCCCGGCACTCCCGCTCCTGTCGGTAAATGGCAGGCAGCGCATCGTTTGTAGATCGCGGCGCCGTCGGCAGCGGCAAGAGCCGGTGAAGACACCAG
The DNA here is from genome assembly GCA_031397145.1 of Sphingomonadales bacterium. Taxonomy (GTDB): domain Bacteria; phylum Pseudomonadota; class Alphaproteobacteria; order Sphingomonadales; family Sphingomonadaceae; genus Aquisediminimonas. The sequence continues at coordinate 8,285 of JANNLW010000023.1, forward strand.
CACAGCAAGGGCCAGCAAGCCGCGCATTACCGAGGGTCGGTCGCGACGCCGATGATGACGGCAGTCGAGCAGTTATAAATTTGGCTTTCGGTGCCTAGACACCAATTGGTGTCGTTATTGGCTTGCGGCCTGACCGGAGGACGATCCCCCTCATTGCGGTTGCAAAGGCACTGTCCACATGACGATTTGCCACAGCAGTCATTGTAGCTGACGATGTAGGCCCGCTTGTCGGCCGGATTGGTGCAGGTGCCAATCCAGGTAATGGGTGACATTTCGGTACCCGGCGGGCAGGTATTGACGCTCCCGCCGCAGCAGGTGCACAAAAAGCCATCAATCGCGCAATAGCGCCAATAATCGCATTGTGTCCGATCACCGGGGTCTTGCAAATTGCCCGACAAGACCGGTGCGCGGTCAGCGCCACCTCCGCCGTGCCCGGCAGATTGGGCATTGGCCCGCGAAACCGGAAGCACCGGAAAGACAGCCGCGCCGGTCGCCGCGCCGCCAAGCCAGGCGAGGAGGCTTCGCCGGGACGTGCCACGTGCAACACCGCGTGTCAGCTTTTCGGCAAATTTGTCAAAATCGGCCATAGGTCATGCTCCCCCTTCGCGCCGCGCGAGATAATCCTGAATGGACGCCACGCCCCGTTCCTTTGCTTCAAACAGGCTTTCAAAATGTTCGCGGCTGTTGATCAGTCCCAATGACGCAATATTTCCGCCTTCATCGATGAGCACTGCGTAGGGCAGCTTGGACACGCCGAACGATCGGCCCAATGCTTCCGACAGCACAAAAGGATGTCCCGCCAAACCCTGTTCGATGATCATCCGTCGCTGTCCAACCTCATCGCCATCGCTGGCCAGGACTGTGTCCAACCAGTCCTTTTCCGCGCGCGCTGCCGATTTGAACACGGGCAGCAAGGATTTGCACACCGGACAATCGGGCGAGACGAAAAACACGAGCTGACTGCGGCCATCGCGCAAACCGCCGATCGTAACGGTCTCACCCCCCAATGCGGTCAGCAACATGGGCTTAACGGACTCGCCGATACTGATTTTCTGATGCAGCGTCAGGGCCCCCGCAGGCGCAATCCGTTCATGCAATATGCCAACTTGCCGGGCGAGCGCCGCGACAAGCGCTCCAAGGACAATCACCGCAATCCAGAGCGAAATTTGTGAAACGAGCATCAGCTATACCTCCATGCCGGTTCGGGAATTGCCAGGAGCTCATCAAGGGCAAAATAGAGCACCAGAAATCCGGCAGCCGCGAAGAGTGACTGAATGGAAAAGGGCGCCGAGGGCAAGAGGCCCGCCACGACTGCAATGACGGCCAAACCTGCTGCTCTTGACGCGATCCCATACGTGACCGGCTTCTCGCCGCGCCCAAAAGAACAGCCGCAATCAAGTCGCGTGCCAATACGCCTCGCCAAAAGAATCGCATAAGCAGTCCATAAAAGCGCGGCAGTCGCACACCCGATCAGGCGCGATTCGGCAAACAGCAACGAAATTGCCGCTACGCCCTCAAGCGCCGCCGCACCGAAATTGAGCACCGGACCAAAGGCAGGCTGGACACCGACAAGCTTAGCAGCGGCGATTCCCAATCGTTCATGGGCAAACAGCTTGTGCGCGGCAGAAACCGCGAGCAACAAAGCAAGAAAGAAGGGCAGCGCGAACATGCCTACATTGCTGTCAAAGTAAGAGGATTGAACGCTGCCGCTTTGCCTAGCGTGCGAACAAATGTGCCTGTCGTTGCATCGTAGACATCGATCACGCTGTCACCACGCGCGACGATCAAATGAGGCGTCGCCTCGCGCGTTACCTCAATCGAGGCGCCGACGCCCTTCAGGGCAATTCTTGCGACGCGCGTCTTCTTCATCGTGTCGAGCACCCACACCTCACTGCCGCCATCCTTGTGACTGCCTTCCTTGCCCGAAGGGTTCATCAATACATAAAGCTTGCCAGCGGCATCGCTGGCGATCACCTGCCATCCGCCAGGACGCCATTCCGGCGTGCCGCCATCAGCTGACCCGACCGAAAAATCGGCATTCAACGGCCGCACGATATCGCCCGCAAGATCAAAGCCACGTACCATGCCGCGATAGGTGACAAACCACGCAACCTTTCCAACCATCGCCGGGCCTGCGAACATTGGATGTTTGTCAATATCGTGGATTGATTTGGTTGTTTTGCTGGAGGCCAACTTTCCAGCGGTATCCAGCGCGATACTGGTCAAGGTGCCGTCCGCACAGAAAGTGGTAAATCCCCGCTCACCAGTCGGATAGACCATTGAGCAGCCCGGCAATTCTATTTCCCCGAGCACCTTGCGTCCGTCCAGATCAACGACAGTTACCGAATGGGCGGGCGTGAAATTTGTGACAAGCGCCCATTTCTCGCCGTTGGTAAACTGGAATGTATTCTTGTATGTCACGATCTGCTGGCGTTTGCCGCCCGGCAGAATGATCTCACCCTTCGACTTGAGCGTAGACTTGTCCCAGATCGTGATCGCGTCCGTTTTTTCGCCTTCGGACAGACGTGTAAAAAAACTTTCCGCCGTATAGATTTCAGACTTGGTCGTCGCACTCAATATGCTGGCAAACTGGGATGCACGGAACATGCCCTTGAACGGCTCACTTTCCGAACTCGTATCGACCACCACCCCACGACCATCAATAATTGCAGTAAAATTGAAATCGCTGACGATGATCCAGCTTGAAGGATAAACTGCGGGCAAAGTGGCGACATTGGGAACCGGTTCCTCCGCCAAAGGTTTTTCGAAAGGCTGGGCTGCCAGTGGATGGCACAGAATCGATGCTCCAGTCGCAACTGCTAACAATATCGCGTATTTCGCCATAACTGCCCCTCCCCCGAGATGACATCTGTCTTTGGGAAGCGCAGGCTCGGCCATTTGATTAAATTTGTCAAGTGTCCTAATTTTGTCGAACGACAAAGATTGCCTTTTGGCGATTTTGCAGCCATCCTTCACGCGTGAAGCAGTCCAGTCCAGCCAAGTTTTCCGTACCCGACCTGCTCATTAGTGAGCGCGAAGGTGGCTATGCGCGTGGACGCGAGGGCCACGAATCCATTTTGCGTGCGGCGCTGCATTTACTGGTGGAAGAGGGCTATCGCGCCATGAGCATGCGCCGAGTCGCTGCAGCTTGCGATATAAAACTCGGCAATCTGACCTACTACTTCCCGACCAAGGAAGACCTCGTTCGCGAACTTCTGGACGCAGTGATCAGCAGTTATGAGGTCGAATTCGAAGCCATCATACATGAGGAAGATGTTAGCCCTGAACAGCGATTGGAAGAGATCTGCACCCTGATACTTGAAGATATCCGCACCAAGAAGACAACGCGCATTTTTCCGGAACTCTGGGCGCTTTCGAACCATGATCCGTTCGTGCTTGAGAGGATTCAAGAACTTTATGCTCGCGCTCGCGCACCTCTCAATTCAATCATTGCCGACATCAATCCTGCTTTGTCTGTGGACCAGCGCGAAACGCTTGCCTTGTTCATCTCGGCGTCCATGGAAGGCCTCACTGTCTTTGCCGGGTATGATAAACCCTTCGAAAATCGGATGCCATGGCTGGAACGAATTGCGGCGAAGGGATTCGTCCAGTTGGTCAACA